>NZ_JACJSH010000080.1:0-25706 GCF_014698055.1 Nostoc sp. FACHB-133 | reverse complement strand
GCACATGAATATTTAATTTCCTGAAAGCCTTGTTTGATTAGGGTTTTGCTAAATTCCACTCTGATTCAGGCTCGTCAATATTTAGATGCGTTTGCCCTGGCATCGATGGGGGACTTGCACAGAATCGCTGTTGAGGTTTTATCGGTAGCCTTGCCCCCCAAGTGAAAGTAAAACCAGCTATCACTGCGTTTGGTTCCTTTAGAGTACCCTTTAAAGCTGTTGTTCTCGCCCCTAGTTCCCCGTAAGAATGCACCGTTACATTGACTATCAAGATTCCGCATGACAAAAACAGCATTTTGTTGCTGATCAGCGTAAACTAGCCCCTGGTTATGAAGCATTTGCACACAATCAGAGGGAATGCCCCGAAATTGATTGAGGTAACGCTCAACGGCAGACCAGTTAGCTTTATCTTCAACAGGTGGGTTGAATTGGGGACGGGGTTCAGTCTGGATAATGTCAGCCGCCCTATTCTTAACGTGAGCGATCGCTGCACGTTCTACTCCAGCTGACCCGAATCGCTCATCTAACCAGACAACCGCTTGCCGGAAATTGCAATTGTTAACGTGCATCACCAAGTCAATCGCACCGCCTGAGCCTTTGGAGTGTTCGGGAGCAAAGTCATAGAATTTTCCCGCATCTATATTAATGATGTGTCCGTGACCCCGCCACCGCTCACGCTCGTAATTTAGCCCTAACTCCCAGGCGACATCCTCTAAAGCCAAGTCGCGCAGTTGTTGGGTTTTCAATTCCAGCTCGCGCACAATTTCTTCTAGCCGTTGTCGTTCCTTCTCACTAGCCCTAGCCCGTTGCTCTGCCCTCTCCAATCGCTCCTGCATGAAAGCGCGGTCAGCCAGTTGGTGGTTGAGGACATGGAATTGGTGATCATTCTGAATCCGGGCAACGTAATTTGTAGCTGATTCAAAAGGTTCGGGTTCAAGTTTTTTATTCGACCAGACGTTGTTTAGTGGTTCACTGTTAACCGCTTGGTAATATTCCTTTACTTTGGTGTGGGTTGCCTTACTGCCCTTGACCCCTCGTTCAATGCCCAAAGGAGCGAGTGCAGCAGCATAACTGTCTTGGAGTTTCGATAACTTAATTCTTCCCTGCCCACCTCTACCGCCAAACATCGCATCATGACTGACTCTCCCGGTTTTCTCGTTCAATGGCACGATGTAGGCGTGGATGTGTGGGGTACTTTCATCCAGGTGGAGTTCTGCCCTGACGCACTTTGACCCATAGTTTTGAGCTAGCCAGTCACGGGATGCGATCGCCCACTGCTGCATAAGTGAATCAGACCACTGCCCATAAAGAGATGGATCACCAGGGCGGAAATATTCAGGTGATGCCGAGAGAAACATTTCAGTGCATAACACCGCGTCCTTTCGTGGGCGATGCTTGAGCGTAGAGATTTTTTCTTTAACTATCTCCTCTAATGCGCGTTCGTCTTCTCCCCCAATCAACCGGACATTCTCTTTAGTTGGATCTGCGTTGGGTGTTTCTCTATTCCTGGTAACATGGTCATCACTTCCGGCAACGTTGCCGAATGTTTTTAGTTTCTCAATTCTGAGAATTGTTAGTGGCGACATAAAAGATTTATGCTACAAATGCAGTGTGAGTGTAGTACTCAAAAACCCCTTCAAGCGAACGGCGGTTTCATGTCACGAGCGCAGCGAGAGATGGCGCAGCCACCCGCAGGGCATGAAACCATAGTGAGTATGGTATCACTTATACAAATGCCTGAAATCCACTTTTGGGGGAGAAATCGCGCTTACTGCCGACTGTCAAAATACGCCCAAAAGCACCTTTAGTGTACATAACGACAGTCGTTTGACAGTCGTTGTGTTTTCGGGTAATGACTGTCAAACGACTGTCATTTGGTACAGTAAAGGGGTACTTAGGGGTAGTTTACGGCGCATTTTGACAGTCATGAAAATCTGGTATCAATCAACACGATGGCTTACTTATAATTTACTCTAATTCGATAGGAATACAGGACATGGAGCAACCTGATTTAGAAGTGCTTTCGATTAAGCGCAGTCACGACAGTAGCGATGGCCAGTTGCTGCAATTTTTACGAGAGCGTGAGCGTCGAATGTCGGGCAGAGGTTTGACTAAAATTGTTTTGAGTACTTTGAGAATGTGCTGGGGGCCATTTGTCATAAAGCGCATTGGTGCTGACAGCGACACTCTCAAGACTGCTGTGATTTACTCTATCTCACAGTTGGAATTACAGATTCATTTGCTCAAGCAATTACTCGATTGAGCAGTTTTTTGAAGTATCTTTGCAACACAAGTGTATTATTCATTCTCAATAATTTTAGAGTTATTGAGAATGAAACAGGTGATTAAAATTTGCTGTAAGTCATAGTCAGTCAGCATTACGGCAGAATTTTTCGCAAAAAGTCTTATGCTTAACTGGTAGCAGTAGGGCTACTGTATAGCTACCAGTTGGGGAATCATCAAATTTTCAACAACTCGCTTTTTTACTACTCAACTGGTAGCTGTGTGTCACCAGTTGAGCTACCCAACAGCTACCACTTGAGCAAGGTATTTAGAACTACTATTTCAATACGGCTAAACCACATCAAACCTATGTAATAAGTGGTGTTTGCAGCATAGCTTTGGTGTAACTCACAAATGGAGTGTTGTTTTATATTACAAATGTAGTTATTGAGTATTATTTGTTGACGTTGGTTCAAAGTTTTTTTAGTTTTGGTTCAAAAAACTGGCCAAAATTTTTTGCGTACTGTGCGTAAGTTTTGGTCAGGAATTTTTGGTGGAGAAATCAGGGAGGCTTAGGAGGTTTTTGGGGTCGAAATCCTTAGATTTACCTTGTGTTTACCTTGTAAATACCTTGGAGATGCCATTGCAGTACCTTATTTTTGACAAAAAAGAGGCATTTGGTAAAAAAGGATGATTTTCAGAGTTGAAGGTGCAAATAAATCCTTATATTTGCCATTGGAATACCATTGAAATGCCATTCATTTACCTTACAAATGCCATTTTTCAAAAAATCCTTGTAAATACCTTATAAATTCCATTCGAGTAAATTAATGCTTCGGGTGCGAAGTTTTTCTGAAGCCCTGATAAAATCAAGAGTGAAAAAAAGTTCATTGATGATGATCCAGGGGTAAGCGATGTCAGCCAAAAGCGAAGTGACAATAAAATTTAGTGGCGAACTACCAACAGCTACACCAGCCGAGAACAAGAAAGTTGCAATCGAGTTAACTGATCAGAACGGCATAGTTTTCACTGCTCAAGTTAATGCAAAAAGTTGGCGGAAGGCGGAAACTAGCGCTTCAGAATTTGCAGACTGGGCAGGGGCTGTATCGGGCAAGCTTGGACAGCGCACAGAAAACGGGTTTGAGGTAGTTGATGCCGGAATTCAGCTTTTTGAAAAGAAAGCGAAGGAGCCTAAACCAGATGTAGCGGCGGCTGAAGCTGGCGCTTCTTTATAGATGTGTCTCTTGCATTCATGTTCAATGATCTGTATAGATGATAAGTTTTGGGGCTGCTTAGAATATCTCACCTGGGTCTACTTTAGCTTTGGCAGTGATGGTGACTTTCAAAGCTCATTGGCTACCTTTAAAGTATAAAAACCTGCAATAACTATGAGGTAATTAAAATGAGTGCTGGTATTTACATGATTAAAAACAAAATAACTGGTGATTGCTATGTGGGTAAAACAGAAGATTTAAAATCACGCTGGTTAACACATAAATCGGCATTAAATAGAAATATTCATGCTAATAAACTTTTACAAAGTGATTGGAATGAATCCGGGAAAGATAATTTTGAATATATCATTTTAGAAAAATGTATATGGCATGAAATAGATAACAAAGAAAATGAGCATTTTACTAAACACAGACCAAAATACAATATTATAAAACCATTGAAAAGAACTAATTTTATAAAAGCCAAAAATAAATATGGTAGAGAACTGATACTTGATTTAACAAGTGAAGAATTTAAACAATTTTGTAAAGATGAACGACTATCAGAAACTATACAACTTAAATTGCGTAAGAAAAACAAAACTTTTAACTGGAATCAATGGGAGTTTACAACATCAATAGACCAGATCAGTCATTGACCCTTCAGGACGCGGTAAACTTGCGGTAAAAAGTTTCTAAAAACTAATGTAGAGTGACTCTAGACCACATTTTCATCTATACAAAGTCAAAAAATCCTGGTGGCAGCATTATTAGTTAATGACTGAAAATAGCACCCTTGGCATAGATTTTTATCTATTAACTGCGTCCGTGAGGTGCGACCGCGCAAGAGAGGCATCCCGCATTGGCGACTGTAATCGTTGACATATATAGCTTTGAAGGCAGTAAGAATTACCATTGCTTAAATTTTGCTTACTGCATTACTGCATTACTGCATTACTCATTTACATCCTTTAGAGCTTCATCCAGCAACAATCGCACAATTTCAGCCTTTTTCCTCCTGGTCTTTGCAGCTAGCAAGGAAAGCTTTTGGTGCATAGACTCTGGTAAGTCCACAGTTAGTCTAATTGTTGCTTCTTTAGGAGCAGTCGGCTGAAGTTGGGACATAATGCTAGGCTTGGTTAGTTTATGAGTAGGTATTGATGTTGCAATTGGCTCAAGTTCTGGTTCTGGCTCAATCTGGGAATGAGTTTCTGCCTGCTGTTGCTCTTCAACTTCAGTCTGATTTTTTGGGTTTGCAGTTACTTGGGGAGAGAGATCCTGTTCTTTCGCTGACTCACCATAGACAAACTCACGAGCCAGGGCATCATCAAGAGATTTTCTTTTTTTATTAGTCATTTGAGCATCCCCAAAATTTCTTTGAACAGCCGTTCATATTCGCGTTGAGATTCAGCCGCAGGACGACCAGCTAAATCCCAAATTGTTGCAGCTTGACCAAAGGTGTCAGCGATCGCTTGTTTTTGGTGAATAACTGTTTTTAAAATTGCTACTTCTTTAGTTTTCGATAGGAGTGAAATTGCTTCATCCAGTAATTTTGTCCCCTTAGTAGCACGACTGATAAATATTCCAGCTTTGGGTGCGCCACCACGCACTGACTGAGCTTGTTTGATTAACCGAACTGCATCACTAGCAGATTGCAGGTCTAACCCTGTTGGTTGACAGGGAACTATGGCTAAGTCAGTCCGAAACAATATTGCCCTGCTAGATTCAGAAAGACCAGCCGGCCCATCCACAATTAGATAATCACACTCTTGCGCTAAAGGAGGAATTTCCTCTAAAAGTTCATCGGGTGATTGCAGCACAGTAGTTGGAATTGAATTAGACTCCATCGAAGTTAGCCAAATTGAACTGCTACGTTGAGCATCAGCGTCCAAAAGCTGGACTTTGTAACCCTTGCGAGATAGCCAGTACGACAAATGAACGGCAGATGTAGATTTTGAGCAGCCCCCTTTTTGATTAATAAATGCTATTGTCTGTCCCACTATCACATCCTTTACACAGTAAATACTGCATTACTGCATTACTGCATTACTGAATTGATGCAGTAATTTTAACTTGAAATGCTTAAAGCGTACATTCTAAGCTACAAACAGCCAAAAAAAATAATACTAGCCTTAGTTTTTTTAATTACTGCATTACTGCATTACTGCATTTTTTGAGGGCAATCGCAATGACAGAATGATTTACGGCGGGTTTGTTGGTTGGATTCACAGTGAAGGTTTACAACAGGCATCACCGTGCCAAAAAAGGTTTTTTGTACGCTAAAGAATTTTCAAGTGCCTGAAACGACGATTTTTCGTTCAAACTAGATTGAAACTGGCAGCCTAACCATAGGTCTTTCACGAATTTTATAGGAAAAAGCACTTCTTGAAAAGCCTACCCCATCTTGGTTTCAGCCTTAGCGTACAATTTACCCGTTTCGGCACGGTAACGCCTAATATGTTGCCAATTCTTCAGCCTAATATCATCAAGCTGGCATTGGTGGATGAAGCGGGGACAACTCTCATACATCAATTATTTCCTTTGCTATTGCGATCGCAAAGGGCGGTAGTAGCAGGCGACCCTCAACAAATTGAGCCAATCGTTAATATGAGCGACGATACCATCAAGCAATATCTGAAAACTGCCTTTCTGGATCGTGGCATGGGGAATGAAGACTATTATCGCTATGCCCCCACTGCCAAATACACTGCCACTGCTTATCATCGCGCTGCTGGTGCTAATGGCACAGAAGGCGACTTAGGCAATGGCATTATTCTCTCTAATCACTACCGTTGCACCCCACCTATTATTCAGTTTTGCAGCCCCAACTATCCTGGTGGTCTGCAAATCCTTTCAGATTATGACCCGACTGCAACGGTCAAGCATCTGCTGGCTTACCATGTCGAGGGAAGCCACACCCATAATACCAATCCAGAAGAAATTGATGCTGTAGAAACTATAATTGCGTCCTTGCTGAAACATGGGTACTCTACTAACTCGGATGACAACTCAAAAACAATTGGGGTGATGTCGCCTTTTTTGCAGCAAGCTAACGCGCTCAAGTATCGACTATCTAATCGGTGGCGAAACTTTTCTTGGGATGATATTGGCACGGTTCACACCTTTCAAGGAGGAGAGAAAGCAGCCATCATCTTCTCTCCTTACCAGTGCCACCAAGAGCATAGTTTTTGGTTTCTCAACCGTAAACCCAATTTGCTAAATACAGCCGTTAGTAGGGCAAAGGAATTATTTGTTTTGGTGGGCAATCTCAGAGAACTAGAATTAGCTGGAGGGGAAACTAAGCGGTTAGTTGAACATATTCGGCAACATGGGGAAATTCGCTCTTAGTTAGGTTTGAATGTGGCATCAGCAACGGTTTTTTGTAACTGAGATGGCACTAACCCCATGAATTTGGTCAAGGAGGCTTGGGGCATTAGTGAGAGGTTAGAGTGATTGCAGGGGCTAAATAAGCAATCGCACAGCGTAACTTTCTGCACGGTTGCTCATTTCACCCCGTAAAAATACGGTAAACACATTAATTAAGTATATACTCTTTTAAGTGTAAATATCAACTCGGCTTGTAAATACATTTACTTATATTATTTCTGCATATAATCTTGTAAGAACTTCGGTTAATAACTAAGTATATAACAACTAGTTTAGACAACTTGATGCTGGAATTTTGGAAAAGCCTTCTTGCTTATAAACAGTTTATTCCCCACGGTCATTGCTATCTTTGGAAACCAGAATTAGTGGGGTTGCATATTGTATCCGACAGTTTAATAGCGCTTTCTTATTATTCCATTCCCATCGCGCTACTTTATTTTGTCCGCAAACGCCAAGACTTTCCTTTCAACTGGATATTTCTGCTATTTGCAACATTTATTGTTACTTGTGGTACTACCCACTTGATGGATATTTTGACACTCTGGTATCCAACTTATTGGTTGAGTGGTTGTATAAAAGCGATTACAGCCCTAGTTTCACTCTACACAGCTTCTGAACTTATACCTTTAATACCAAAAGCACTTGCTCTGCCAAGTTCTGCACAACTAGAAGCAGTCAATCGAGAACTGGAGAGAGAAATTAACGAACGCAAACAGGCAGAACTCGCACTACAAGAGCGGGAAGCTATGTTGCGGCGAATTGGCGATAATCTGCCTAATGGGGCAATTTATAAAGTAATCCGCGAATTGGATGGCAGCGATCGCTTTTCTTATATCAGCGCGGGGATTGAAAAACTGATGGAAGTCAGCGCAGAAGATGCACTGAAAGATTCAAGTTTACTCTATCGCCAGTTTATCCCAGAGGACGCACCACTCTTCCAGGCAGCAGTCGATGAATCCCGGCAGAATCTATCGGTGTTTGATATGCAAGTGCGAATCCAAACGCCCAGCGCTCGGCTAAAATGGTTACATTTTCGTTCTACGCCACGCCAGTTGCCGAATGGTTGTGTGGCTTGGGATGGGCTGGTAGTGGATGTCACCCACCTCAAATATGCTGAAGAAACACTACGCAAGAGTGAAGCCTTATTAGAAGAATCTCAGCAAGTTGCTCGTCTCGGTAATTGGGAGTTTGATATTGCCACTGGCAAAATTAACTGGTCAAAGCAACTGTTCGAGCTTTTTAATCGAGATCCCGCACTTCTTGAGCCGAACTACCAAGAAAATCTGCAACTTTACTGGCCAGAAGATGCAGGAAAATTAGCCCAAGCAATTGAGCGGGCAATGTCAACTGGCGAATCCTACAAACTCATTCTGCGTGCATCTCCAACTTACGGGTCTACTATTTATATTGAGGGGATTGGACATGCAGAATTCAACGCGGATGGAAGAGTAATTCGCCTCTATGGGACTGCCCAAGATGTTACAGAACGGCAAGTCGCACTCAACGAGCGCAAACAAGTCGAGGAAGAACTCCGACGCAATGAAAAGCTGCTAGCTACTGCTCAAAAGATTGCCCATCTGGGCAGTTGGGAATGGTACTTAGAGTCTCAAAGACAAATTTGGTCAGCCGAAACCTTCCGCATCTTCGGTTTAAATCCTGCTGAATCAGTACCGACGCAGGCTGCATTTCTCCAGATGCTTCACCCAGAAGATCGACTAGTGTTGCAGAGGCATTTACTAAAGGCGATCGCTAATAAAACTCCTTTCAATCTTGAATATCGCATTGTCCGACCTGATGGCTCATTGCGCTACCTGGAGTCAAGAGCAGAGGTAGCTTATGATACCCAAGGTAAGACTATTAGACTGTATGGAGCTATTCAAGATATTACAGAACGTAAAGAAAGCGAGTTAGAAATCACCAAAAGCCGCGACTTGCTAGAAGCTGTCTTTAACGAATCCGCTGATGCGCTTTTTTTGGTAGATACAGAAACGTTACTGACCATTGACTGTAATAATCGTGCAGTAGAACTATTTGCCGCCTCAAGCAAACCTGAACTCATTGGTATTGAAGGTCATACTTTACAAAAAGAGCAGTTTACTTCTGATGAACTAACCAGCATTGTCGAAGAAATTAACCAGCAAGGGTTGTGGAGTTATGAAATTGAATACTTCACCAAGCAGGGCAATTGCTTTTGGGGAAACATCGCAATCAAACAAATCAGGGTTGCTGGCCAAGTGATGAATTTGGTGCGAGTTACGGATATCAGCCCCAAGAAGCGGATCGAAGAAGAACGCCAACGAGCAGAAGTAGCCTTAGCCAAAAGTGAAGAACAACTCAGGCTGACGATGGAATTTAACTATATCGGTAGTTGGGATTGGAATTTGCTTGATGGGGCAGTTATTTGGAATGACAACCACTTTCGCTTGTTAGGGTTAGAACCAGAAACATCATCAGCTAGATACCAGGTATGGCGCAATGCTATTCATCCAGAGGATGTTGAGCGAGTTGAACAGGCTCTATTCAACGCCATGACTCAGAATACTAATTATGAAGCTGAATATCGGGTGATTCATCCTGATGGCAAAGTGCGCTGGTTGGTTGGAAAAGGACGCAGTATTTACAACGAAGCAGGTAAACCTGTGCGGATGTTGGGTGTGGTGATTGATATTAGCGATCGCAAGCAAGCAGAAATTGCTCTGAAACAAAGTGAGATTCGCTATCGTGCCATTGTCGAAGATCAGACTGAACTCATTGCCCGATATTTACCAGACGGTACACTTACGTTTGTCAACCAAGCTTATGCAGTTTATTTTGGACAATCTCCAGAGGAAATGATCGGCAGCCGCTATCAACCCATTATCTTTGAGGAAGATCGGGAGCGAGTTGTTCAATTAGTCGCTTCAATTAGTGTCGATAATCCTGTTGTGATTATTGAGAATCGCGTCGTTGTAGCAAATAAGGTGCGTTGGACTCAGTGGCATAACCGAATGCTGTTTGACGAGCAAGGATGCTTTATCGAATTTCAATCAGTGGGACGCGATATCACAGCCCTGAAGCAAATTGAAGAAACACTTTTTCAAGAAAAAGAATTAGCTCAGGTGACGTTGCAATCGATTGGGGATGCAGTTATTACCACAGATGCCTTTAGCAGGATTCAATACCTCAATCCCATTGCAGAATCTCTGCTCGGATGTAGTGAAGCATCTGCACAAGGGTTGCCGTTAAAAGAAGTCTTGAGAATTGTGCATGAAACGACACGGGAGGTAGTTCAGAACCCAATTGAGCAAGCGTTAAAGGAAAATCGAATTGTGAGTTTAGCAAACCATACCGTCTTAATTACTGAGAGGGATCAAGAGATTGCGATTCAAGATTCCGCCGCGCCCATTCGCAATCGTGAAGGACAAGTTATTGGGGCGGTTATGGTGTTTCATGACGTGACTCAGAACCGCCAGCTTTCGCGTCAGCTATCCTGGCAGGCAACCCATGATGCCTTAACCGGATTGGTGAATCGCCAGGAGTTTGAGCGGCGGGTTGAACAAGCATTGCAGCTTGCTTCTTTAGACTACCAGGTTTATGGGTTGTGCTATTTGGATCTCGATCACTTCAAAATCGTAAATGATACCTGTGGTCATCTGGCTGGAGACGAATTACTGCGTCAAATTACTGCCTTATTGCAGGAGAAGATTCGGAAAACTGACACACTCGCACGCTTAGGCGGCGATGAATTTGGCGTATTACTCACTCAGTGTACGCTGGAGGAAGCTTTACGAGTTGCCAACAATCTGCTTTCGTGTGTTCAAGAGTTCCGGTTTGTTTGGCAAGAGCAGGTATTCTCAATTGGAGTAAGTATCGGCTTGGTCAGTATCGACACGAATAGCGATAGCCTTGCAGAGATTATCAGCACGGCTGACGCAGCTTGCTATACTGCGAAGAACCGGGGTCGCAATCGCGTGTACGTCGCTCAGACTGACGACCAGGAGCGACTGCAACAGCGTGGCCAGATGCAGTGGGTCAGCCGCATTTCTCAAGCCTTGGAAAGTGATTGGTTTTGTCTCTATGCTCAAAAGATTGCCGCGATCGCCCCGACAGATCAAAACGGCGACCATTATGAAGTGCTGCTGCGGCTCCGGGATGACCAGGGAAAATTAGTGCTGCCGATGGCGTTTATTCCAGCAGCAGAACGCTACAACTTGATGCACCTAATCGATCGCTGGGTGATTCGGACTCTGTTCAGGAATTGGTCAACGCTTGTTGGCGATAAACAAAGCATCTATGCGATTAACCTTTCTGGCTCTAGCATCAACGATGATCAATTCATTGACTTCCTGCATGAGCAGTTTACCCTACACCCCATCTCACCCCAGTGCATTTGCTTTGAGATTACCGAGACCGTGGCGATCGCTAACCTCATAAAAGCCAGGCAGTTCATTCAAGAACTTCAACGGATGGGCTGTCGCTTCGCATTAGACGATTTTGGGGCGGGGATGTCGTCCTTTGCCTATCTCAAGTCTCTGCCTGTAGATTACCTCAAAATTGACGGGAGCTTTATTCGCAACATTGTCGAGAATCCTGTGGATGATGCAATCGTAACAGCAATCACGCGCATTAGCAGTGTTATGGGTATTCAGACGATTGCTGAGTTTGTGGAGAATGACGCGATTTTAGAGCGAATTACGGCTCTAGGAATTGATTACGCACAGGGCTATGGCATTGCAGTACCTTGCCCATTGAGTTAGATATAGGCATCACCGTGCCAAAAAAGGTTTTTTGTACGCTAAAGAATTTTCAAGTGCCTGAAACGACGATTTTTCGTTCAAACTAGATTGAAACTGGCAGCCTAACCATAGGTCTTTCACGAATTTTATAGGAAAAAGCACTTCTTGAAAAGCCTACCCCATCTTGGTTTCAGCCTTAGCGTACAATTTACCCGTTTCGGCACGGTAACGCCAATCACAGTGGCATCCTTCCATTGCTGGGATTATACTTATCTCAGTTAAGTAATTGAGTTAAGTAAATGCCCATTATTTCGTTTTGCAATCAGAAGGGAGGTTGCGGAAAAACAGTAGGGGCAGTTCATTTCGCCTCTTGGCTGCACCGCAAGCGCAAGAAAATACACTTTGTTGATGCAGATCCGCAAAGCAGTGGAGCAACATGGATGTCCCTGCTGTCTAGTCAAATCCCGACATCGAAAATTACTGACGCTAACGAATTAATTGAAAAATTACCAGAGCTTGCCGAAGAATTTCAGTTTGTAGTTGTGGACGGTGCGCCAAATACCACAGAATCCACTAGAGCAATTTTGTGCTTGTCAGATGTTTCGGTAACTCCGGTTCAGCCGACTGGACTGGATCTACATTCGGCTTCGGAAGCAATACGGTTAATCAAGTCGGCACAGAAAATATCGGGTGGGCTACCAAAGCCAGCAGTATTTCTCTCTCGCGCGTCTAAAGGAACGAGGCTCAAAGAGGAGGCATTATCCCTACTTAGTAAAATCCCCGATGTTAAGTTGTTGAAAACTGTAATCCACAATAAGCAAGCGATTGCCGATTGTTTTACCCAGGAAGCAACTATCTGGGAAATGAAAGGAGCCAAAGATTCGGCTGAAGAATTTGAGCAATTGTGCAAAGAGATTTTTGGGTTACTGAAATGAATGCTAAACGAAAAAGGTTAGACGATAACGCCGATAAGTTCATTTTTGGTGATGACGAACCGGATCAAAAAACTACTGGTGCAGCTAAAAAACCTGAAAAACAATCTAATCATTTATTAGACAAATTAATTCAGGAATCTACACCAAGAGAAAGACCCATTCGCGTCAGCCTGGATTTATCTCCAGAAATGCACTCTAAACTTACGAACCTGGCTAACCGCACTGGCAGAAAAAAAGCTGAAATTCTCCGAGTCCTTCTAGAGCAAGCATTTGATGAAATTGAATTTGATTAATAAGTTACTCAATTACTTAAATCAATTACTTATCTGAGCCGAAATCCTCCAGGCTGCGATCGCTGTAACTCAAACACCCTCTTAGAGTTGTGTAACGCTATGTTGTTTTTAGTGACTTGTGTAATCGATGAAGGCGTGTATGACAGCTCGTTTATTGTCGTAGAGGCAGAATCGGAGTTAGATATTGCCGAACACATGCTCTCCGACACATAACTTTCAGCCTTTTTAATGACATTGCGTACTATAGGTACACTACATGACTGAGGAGTTTTTTTGCTTACGCTTTATGGATAGTCCAATAGCACTAGCAAGCACTGTACCACCAAGAGTAAAAGGTTCTGGAACAGATACTACGCCTCCAAAAGCTACATTATCTATGCCGTATGCACCAGCACAACAAGGCCCTGTCAATAGATGGGTTAATCTAATACTTGATATATTCTTGCTATCTGAGGTAACACCAATAAATTGTTGGTTTAACGCTGAAAGGTTAAATGTGAATTTGCTCAAAACAGAAGAACTTCCCAAAACTTCGACAAGAAGGTTGTCATCTGTACCTCCAAAGTCATAAATATCAAATCCCACAGAAGTCACACCTGGATTCAGATTAATCAATATGTCAGCCGATGCCTGTGCAGCTAAGATTAATTTCGTAGTAGTATTTACAAAGGCATTATTGCTAACCGCGAAATTGGAATCTCCAGAAACCTTGAATTCAATTCCACTCAGGATATCACCAGGAGAAAAGTAAGCATTATTCGTCGCATTATTGAGCCGTTCGTCGGGAAAAGGGAACGCCTGATCAGTGGCTATATTACCATTTTCAAAGTCTTCAATCATTAAACCCGGATTTGCCGTTTCAAACGCAAGCCGATCAGTCTGAAATATTACTGCCCCTCTTACTTGCTCCGCCATACCAAAGAGCAACAGTGTTAATGCTCCAATGCCACACCATAAATATTTTGTTTTAAACATAAAATACTTTTGATTTTACATTTATGTTACAACAATTTTATTCGTTTCAATTAATAGTCAGATTTTGGGGCAGATATAGGGCTAAAAGTAAAAGTAGCGAAGGCACATTTTGCCCCTACTGGCTGTTTCAAGGCAACCTCAAATATTACAGCCTTATAGACGGTATCCCCGACTTTGAGCTAATAGCGATCGCCCACGCCGCCTTTAAGACTTGCAAAACAAATAATGGTCACTAAACTACTGGTGCAGCTAAAAAACCTGAGAAACAATCTAATCATTTATTAGACAAATTAACTCAAGAATCTACACCAAGAGAAAGACCAATTCGAGTCAGTTTGGATCTATCTCCAGAAATGCACTCTAAACTGACTAACCTAGCTAACCGCACTGGCAGAAAAAAAGCTGAAATTCTCCGAGTCCTTTTAGAGCAAGCTTTTGAGGTAATTGACCTAGAATAATAAGTTACTCAATTACTTAACTCAATTACTTAACTCAATTACTTATTGATAGAGATTTGGGATTAATTCGGTGTCTTCATTGAGGTACTTAAGCAGAGTTTCGATTTGCTGAACAGAATAGACGTTAATCGGAAGCATGGGAGTATCAGAGCCAGCAAGGATAGCTATTACTCGATGAGTATTGTAGTCTATATTTTTGAGCTTTTGTATCAGGCGTAAGCCCAGAACTGGAGTATTACACCGGGATTTGATAAAAGTTTCAATGTCGGAGCGGAATGTAACTTCGACACCAACTCCACCGGAAAACTTTAGAGCTTCAGAAAAAACAATTCCTGGCTCAACTATAGTTTTAGCTTTTGTTAAGGCGATGAAAAAGGTGGATTTAAAATCATCAGGCATCCTATGCAGTTGGGCTTTTGTGGTTGCCAATGCTTCATCACTCACATATCCAAGGCTAATTTCTGAAGGTATGGGGCATTTTTCTAAATTAACTCGTGAACCGTAGACATCACCCAAAAGCTGTTTTCTGCGTTTAGCTTCTCCCATACTTCATCCCCTGTTACTACCATCAGTGTCTAACTAGAATACTATGTATCAGAGGCTAACACAGCCCAATATTGCGAGGCACTGCAAGATCCACTACCGCCATAAAAATACCCCCTTCTGGGGGCGATTGATGTGGTTGATGTGCCTAAAAGGACACAATCGAATAATGAGAGTTCGCTATAAGGATTTCTGTATATGTCCCCATCTTACAATGAGCTATCGGTGGATGTCTTCGGTGATTACTGACTCTTCAAAATCGCTTCACAACAACTTTTCAATAACAGGGGTGAAATGAGCAGTCGATACTGTTGGCGAAAGTGTTACAACTAAAAACCGCAACGGCAGATTGAAGGTTTGAGCTTAGATAATACTTTCAAATACAAATATGTATTACATTCGCTATAGAATGGAAGATAAGCAAAAAAATACTAGACGATTGCAATTAGTACTGTTTAGCTTTCACTTATGAGATTTCAACAATATGCTTCAACTATTGCAGCTTCCCTTATGGGATTTATAAGTGCAAGTGCAATAAATGGTAGTACTCTGGCTCAATCTGCTACTTCTACGGCCTTTTTCTGCCAAGTAATTAATGGTATACCGAACACAGTAGCTCGAATTAAGGATACTAGTAACAACGTATTACCTAAGACTTCTGAGCAAATTATTTCAATCTTGGAGTGGACTCGTAACTATTACCCTGAGTCTCAAGAATCTTCCTTGAACCGTTGTGTACGAGTTTCAAGCATACTGCAAACATACAATCAAAAAGGTAAACTAAACTACATTACTAGTGGGGAAATGGATGGAAAGCGGGTTGTTTGTGCTACTAGTAGTCAAGGGAGTCCATGTAGCCGACTATTATTTATCCTTGAACCAAGTGAAAATTCTGCTCAGGTAGTGGCAGATTTACGGTTAATCATTAACAAACCTCAAGTATTAGTATCTAAGCGAAAATTAGCAATATTTAAAAGATGGAAACAACCACCATTGCCACCTGGACTACCTCCTGGAGGAAAGGTACGAGCAGGAGGTAGCAGGTAGACTACTATAATAACTGTTATCTTGCAGCGCACAAGTTTGACGCATCTGGATAATCTTCCAAGTAATCTTTGAGCAAGTTGCAGCTTTGTGCGATTAGTTGATCTAGTTCTTGAATCGGTTGTATCTCTAGCTTGCCCATACTTCTTACAAGAGCAAGCTTTTTAGCATCTTGAGGACTGAAACTAATATTGACAATTGTATCGTTGTCACCAGAAAATTGAGCTACCTGTCGTCCTGCTACATCCCAGAGTCGTACTGTACCACCAAATGCCACTGTAGCAAGGCGTTGCCCATCGGGGCTAAAGCTAAAATGTTGAAGTTGCTCTGGATGGAAGAGATAAAGCTTTGACAGGGGTTGCTCAGATAATCCCGACTCAGATAAGCTCCAGAAACTAACTGTGGCATCAGGTTCTGCTGTAGCAAGCCATTTACCATCTGGGCTAAAACTGACGCTAATAATTGAATTTGAATCAACTTGTAATTTTTTTACTAAACTTCCTGATAAATTCCAGAGATTGGCTGTATCATCTCCGCAGGTTGCCAGGAGTTTTTTATTTGGGCTGAGACTTAGGCTAGTAATTACACCTTCTTGGGCTTGCCATTGAGCTAATTGTTTTCCTGCACGATTCCAGATTCTAATAATGCCATCATCCCCACCAGTTACCAGGCGCTGCTCGTCTATAAAGCCAATGCTTGTAAGTGCGCCATAAGGACTTTTAAATTCACTAACTTGCTGTCCTGATAGATTCAAGATTTTTACTGTACCATCCAGCATTGCTGTCGCTAGATGTTGTCCATCAGGGCTAAAGCTGATACTTGTAACCATACTTTTAGGTTCCAGTGCGGCAATTTTACTTGTCTGGTTCCGACTGCTTCTCAATGAGTCTGCTTGAGAAAGGTTAGTGGTCATAATTTGTAAAGCTAGGAGCGGCCCAGTAACTGGATAATCCTTCAAAGGATCATTATTTACTAAAAGCTTTAATTCCTTTCCAGTCAGCATTGCTGAAAATAAAGCTCTGCGTTTAATTTCTTCTGTAGAGCCGTCTAAAAACTGGCGTAAAGCGATAGCCGCTATTTGCTCCAGTTGCACTCCTTTTTGGACTTTTCTGGTTTCAGTCTGAGCATTTTCCAAGTCTTTTTGCGCTGACTTAGCTTCTCTGCGTTGATATTCGGCAAATTTTAGAGTTGCAACTATCAGTAACAATGCCATAGTGGCGCTTGTAATCAGCAGTCTATTTGCTTTCTGTCTGGCAGCCTCAAGAATTTGTTTCTTTTGTTTTTCAATCTCCAGCCTTTTCTGAATGTCTCGCTTCTCAAGTTCCTGGCTAGCAGCTAAAAACTGATAATCCTGATCGCTCAGGCTTTTCCCAGCTACCCAAGCTTGAGCATCTTGTAACGTCTGTCCACGTAATAAACGTGACTCATCCTGGAAATCCGAAGCTACCCAAGCATTCAGCGATTGTGCATAGGGTCGTAACTCTGCCAGTGATCGCTCTAGCCAATCCCAGTTAAACACTAACGCATAGATGCGGTTGTAAATCCTCAACTTTGCCTCACGCCTAACCACCAATCCAGTCAGTCGCAACTCCATTTGTTCAAGACTGTCATCGGCTGTAAGCTCTCCTTGCTGTAAAATTTGCTGATACAGTCCCAGTAAACGCCCTGTGCGCTGTTCCCTACTCCGCAACAGGCGATCTCGGATTGTTTTCAAATGCTCAGGCTCATCTTGGGCTTCCCAGTTCTCAATTAGCTTTGTTTGGACTAATTGTTCCACCCACTTTGCTTCCGCCCCTTCTGAAATGGTAGCGTCGGCAGCAAAAATGAGATCGCAAACCTTTTGAGTGAGAAACGGTTGTCCACCAGTCCAGTTCAATACAGCTTCCAGGACTGCTGAAGGGTTGCTGGCATTGAATGTCAAACCTTGAGCTAGAGGTTGAGCTTCCTGAAGTTGAAAGCCAGTCATTTCAATGGCTCGACCCACATTAAAGGGTGTGCGGCGCTTGTCTTGAACTAAGTCTGATGGAGTGGTAACTCCTAGTAGAACAAAAGTTAGCCGTCGGTACTCCATCTGATCTGCCCGTCTTTCATGGCATTCACGAATAATGGCAAAAAAGTCATCTACATTGAAATTTAGGCTGAGAACACTATCAATTTCATCTATAAAAATGACAATGTTTTGAGAAATTGACTTTAACAAAATATCTTCAATAAACTGACCGAACCTCTGCACAAATGATAGTGAATTGCGCTCGCTCCACCAAGTTTCTAAATCAAAAGCTGCTTGCAACCTTAACCGCCTGACGATACTGTTAACCACGCCCATGTACCATTCCTCTGGCGTAATATCTGAAGCACCAATTGAGGTAATATCAATTGCAGCACAAACTACCTCTTCTGCTTGTAACCGCTGCATAGTCTGCACCCGCAAGCTGGACTTGCCCATTTGGCGAGAATTCAACACATAGCAAAACTTGCCTGCTTTTAAACTCTCGTATAAATCTTGATCAGCTTGCCGCCGCACATACGTGGGAGCATCAATAGGAAGACTACCTCCAACTTGATATTCGTAGCCGGAGTAGAAATCACTCATCAGCTAATCCCCAAGCGATCGCGAAAATAGCAGCGATACAGGTTACAAAGTGGCATAACTGCATTGCCCTGAAATTTTACCAGTCCCATACTACGGAGTTTAAATCCCTGTGTTCTCTCAATTTTGACTGGCTCACTCGCTGCTACCACTTTTGTGATTGCTAACACTAAATCGGCATCTTCCTCAATATTCAACAGATGACGGCTCAGGTGATCTCCATACAGACCTTCTTCAGTTGGAGCGTCTTTCAGGAGTTGTTCTAAGGTAATTCTTCCCCTAGCAATTTGGTAAAGTGCCACCCGCACCAAATAAGGATGCCCACCCACCATTTGCATTAGTTCTTCAACTTGCTTTGTTGTCCACTGCAACCCATGTCGCTGTACCCACTCTTGCACTTGAGCTTGGGTCATCTCTGGAAGTTCAATCGCCAACCCTACATTAAAAGGTGACTGATTGATATTTAGAGGAACATAAACTTCTCTAGAATGAACCACAATCAGTCGCAGTTTTTTCCAGAGTGGCTCATTCTTTGCTTCTTCATGCCAAAACCGCAATAGTCCAAAGAAGTCAGCAGCAACTTGACGGTACTGAAAAAGTTCATCCACTTCATCCAAAGCTAAAGCTAACGGCCCAGGAATTTCTGGTAATAAATACCGCTCGAAATAGTTTGTACACTTATCTTTACTGCCCAGTCTCCCTTGCCAATATTTATCTAGCTTTTCTGGTATATTCAGTCTTCGAGCAATACTGGTACAAAACCACTGTAAGAATTCATCCAAGTTGGTCAATAGCGCTCGATCAGTTGATTGAAAATTCAAGGATGCGGTTAGATAGCCCTGCTGAGTGGCATAATGCAAAGTCCTTTCCATCAAAGAGGACTTGCCCATTTGCCGAGGAGCCTTGATCCGAATTAATGCCCCCGGTTTCACCAGCCGTTCGTAACAGTCAGATTCAATCGGAGGACGCTCTACATAGAAGGCAGAGTCAAGCCCTACCTGTCCTTCTGGCTCTTCTAAAACAATGGAATTGGGTAAAAGTCTCGTAGAGTTGTCTAACTCCTGACTTTCTCTCTCCTGTGGTCTTCTATTATCAGATAGAACATTTGTTTTCTTCTTCAGTACTGGGGTTAGGTCTTCTGCAATACCTGCCATGCAAATGCTGTTACATGCAAACTTGTAGGCGAACTCAATTGATTTTCCTGCTCCTAATGCATCATAAAAACCAACGGCAAATTCCAGTGCTGCTTTATCTCCAACTGCTTGACTCATACCGATTACGTAAGGAATGTGTTGGGCAATCGCCTCAGCCTGAATTTCTGAATAGCAGGCATTGAGCAGAACACACTCTACTTGCTCTACAAACAACTCAAATAGTCCAGCCAATGCTTTCGTACTGACCAGCTTGGTATTCCCAGTTTCATCCTCTAGTGCTAACCCCCCATTTCCAACACCATGTCCAGAAAAATGGACAATCTGCGGATTAATATCCAGCATCGCTCGCTGCACATCTCTAGGTCGAGTTGCCCACTTCTGCTCCAACTCAAACTGCTCACGGTTCCTAGCTCGCATTAATCCAGCATCAATCTCACGAACCTCTTCATCCAGACGCAATGGAGTAGAATTTTTAGGATTTGCTGCCAAAATGAGTATTGTTTTTACAGTCCCATTGCTCATGGGTTAGCTCAATCCAAGTGAGAGCGCTAAGGTTAATCCTCACAGAATATCATTTAGATTCAAAAATTTTCCACTAATTAATACTCTGGACAAAATTAGGCGGCTTATCAGGCTTGATGGAATGACACCGCACTCTCAGGTACGTGGTAGAGAGTTCGCCTCCAGATGATGTTATGGCTTTTTCGTAGATGACCAGCCAAACAACTGACGTAACCGTTGTGAGGGATTGAACTTAAACACCCAACACTCTCGTCCTGTTCTGACGTAAAAAGTGCCAAAGTTCCGTAGAGAAACACTCTCTCCCTGCTTTAAAGATTCATAAATTTCTTCGAGGGTGGCATCAATAATTTCTTCAACTGTGCCGATGCCTTTGCTTAAGCGTTTAGAAACGAGCCGTACCAGTTCCTTTTTATCAATGGACATCTTGCCCCCTAAAGATTTTTTATATGCTGGTTGGGAAATCATACTAATTTTTTTGGCTGACGAAAAACTTCGCACCCGAAGCATTAATTTACTCGAATGGAATTTATAAGGTATTTACAAGGATTTTCTCTTTAAAGGCATTTGTAAGGTAAACCAATGGCATTTCAATGGTATCTCAATGGCAAATATAAGGATTTATTTGCACCTAAAACACTGAAAATTACCGTTTTTTACAAAATCCTTCTTTTTTGCCAAAAATAAGGTACTGCAATGGCATCTCCAAGGTATTTACAAGGTAAACACAAGGTAAATCTAAGGATTTAGACCCCAAAAACCTCATTTACCTGCCTGATTTCTCAGCCAAAAATTCCTGACCAAAACTTACGCACAGTACGCAATCTTTTTAGGCCAGTTTTTTTGAACCAAAACTAAAAAAAACTTTGAACCAACGTCAACAAATAATACTCAATAACTACTTTTGTAGTATAACAACTGCACTCCACTTGTGAGTTATACCAAAGCTATACTGCAAACACCGCTTATTACATAGGTTTTATGTAGTTTAACAGTATTGAAATAGTAGTTCTAAATACCTTGCTCAAGTGGTAGCTGTTGGGTAGCTCAACTGGTGACACACTGCTACCAGTTGAGTACTAAAAAAGCGAGTTTTTTAAAATTTGATGATTCCCCAACTGGTAGCTATACAGTAGCCCTACTGCTACCAGTTGAGCATAAGACTTTTAGAGAAAGTTTCGGGCGTAATGCTTACTGATTATGACTTACAGCAAATTTTGAACGCTGGATTCATTCTCAATAACTTCAAAATTATTGAGAACTTATAATACACTTGTGTTGCAATTGTGCTTCAATAATTCTTTCTAGAGCTTAACCTAGCCTACTTAACATACGATTTTTTTCTTCATACCTGAATAGAAATTGTTCCTTTTACAATCTCCACGCTTGTTGATAGAGATGAAACTTGTTTTAAGTGGTGAAATTGTCTGATTAATCACAGTTACAAATAGCAGACATTTTGCACCTAAAACCCCTATTTATATACAAAATGTCTGCTATTCTGCACAGCTTATACACGCCTTTAACTGTTATAGCTGTCAGGGAACTTTGACTATTCAGTACAAAATGTCTGCTATTTAGAACATGGCTTTGACCAAAAAATTGGTGTCTAATACATACACCAACTAGCTTTTAGCCATTTTTATCAAACTGGCTTATTCTCAATAACTTTAAAATTATTGAGAATTAATAATACAGACTTGTTGCAAACGTACTTCAAAGAATCCCTCAATCGAGTAATTGCTTGAGCAAGTGAATCTGTAATTCCAACTGTGAGACAGAGTAAATCACAGCAGTCTTTAGAGTGTCGCTGTCAGCACCAATACGCTTTATGACAAATGGCCCCCAGCACATTCTCAAAGTACTCAAAACAATTTTAGTCAAACCTCTGCCCGACATTTTACGCTCTCGCTCTCGTAAAAATTGCAGCAACTGGCCATCGCTACTGTCGTGACTGCGCTTAATCGAAAGCACTTCTAAATTAGGTTGCTCCATGTCCTGTATTCCTACCGAATTAGAGGGGTTTCTAGATAAGCCATCGTGTTGATTGATACCAAATTTCGATGACTGTCAAAATGCGCTGTAAACTACCCCTAAATACCCCTTTAGTGTACCAAACGACTGTCGTTTGACAGTCATTGTCCAAAAACCCGATGACTGTCAAACGACTGTCATAATACCCCCTAGAGGTGCTTTTGGGCGTATTTTCGCACCAGGCAGTAAGGGCGATTTCTCCCCCAAAAGTGGATTTCAGGGTTTTGTATAAGTGATACCATACTCACTATGGTTTCATGCCCTGCGGGTGGCTGCGCCATCTCTCGCTGCGCTCATGACATGAAACCGCCGTTCGCCCAAAGGGTTTTTTTAGTACTACAAAAGTACTGCATTTGTAGCATAATTTTTTTATGTCGCCACTAACGATTCTCAGAATTGAGAAACTAAAAACATTCGGCAACGTTGCCGGGAGTGATGACCATGTTACCAGGAATAGAGAAACACCCAACGCAGATCCAACTAGAGAGAATCTCCGGTTGATTGGGGGAGAAGATGAACGCGCACTCGAAGAGATAGTTAAAGAAAAAATCTCTACCCTTAAGCATCGCCCTCGACATGATGCAGTGTTATGCACCGAAATGTTTCTCTCGGCATCGCCTGAATATTTCCGCCCCAAAGATCCATCTCTTTCTGGGCAGTGGTCTGATTCACTGATGCAGCAGTGGGCGAGTGCATCTCGTGACTGGCTAGATCAAAACTATGGGTCAAAGTGCGTCAGGGCAGAGCTTCATCTAGATGAAAGTACCCCACACATCCACGCCTACATCGTGCCGTTGAACGATAAAACCGGGAGAGTCAGTCATGATGCGATGTTTGGCGGTAGAGGTGGACAGGGAAGAATCAAGTTATCCAAGCTGCAAGATAGCTATGCGGCTGCACTTGCTCCTTTGGGCATTGAACGAGGAGTCAAGGGCAGTAAGGCAACCCACACCAAAGTAAAGGAATATTACCAAGCCGTTAACAGTGAACCACTAAACAACGTCTGGTCGAATAAAAAACTTGAACCCGAACCTTTTGAATCAGCTACAAATTACGTTGCCCGGATTCAGAATGATCACCAATTCCATGTCCTCAACCACCAACTGGCTGACCGCGCTTTCATGCAGGAGCGATTGGAGAGGGCAGAGCAACGGGCTAGGGCTAGTGAGAAGGAACGACAACGGCTAGAAGAAATTGTGCGAACGCTGGAATTGAAAACCCAACAACTGCGCGACTTGGCTTTAGAGGATGTCGCTTGGGAACTGGGGCTAAATTACGAGCGTGAGCGGTGGCGGGGTCACGGACACATCATTAATATAGATGCGGAAAAATTCTATGACTTTGCTCCCGAACACTCCAAAGGCTCTGGCGGTGCGATTGACTTGGTGATGCACGTTAATCAGTGCAATTTTCGGCAGGCGGTTGTCTGGTTACATGAGCGATTTGGAGAAGCTGGGGTAGAACGGGCAGCGATCGCTCACGTTAAGAACAGGGCGGCTAACATTATCCAGACTGAACCCCGTCCCCAATTTACCCCACCCGTTGAAGATAAAGCTAACTGGTCTGCCGTTGAACATTACCTCACTCAATTTCGGGGCATCCGCTCTGACTGTATTCAAATGCTTCATGACCAGGGGCTAGTTTACGCTGATCAGCAACAAAATGCTGTTTTTGTCATGCGAAATCTTGATGGTCAACGTAACGGTGCATTCCTCAGAGGAACTAGGGGAGAGAACAACACTTTTAAGGGATACGAGAAAGGAACCAAACGCCGTGATAGCTGGTTTTACTTCCACTTGGGGGGTAAAGCTAATGATAAAACTTCAAGAGCGATTCTGTGCAAGTCTCCCATTGATGCTATTTCAAGAGCCATGCTGGAATATCTGAAGAGGGGCGATGTTCCACCCGAACGAACAGTCTATATGGCTATTGATGACATCAAGAGCTTACCATTTGAGCGATTGCAGAAAGTTCCTAATATACTGGTGGCGTTTGGTAACGATAAAACCACAGATGCGGCAGCGCAGCGTGTCTTAGAACTACTGCCACAGTCCCAAATCAAAAAATCTAAAGCCAGTGATTGGAATCAGCTGCTTATAGTTTATGGGCAGCAGTTAAGGCAACAGCAGCAGCAACAACGCCAGCAGGATGATGAATTGAGTCTTTAATAGTCAGCGATCAAGAGAGTGAACTGTACAGTTAGTTTTGTAGTATTAATGTAGCTGTTTGGTACTTCTTTTTGATAAAAGTGATTTTGAATTCACTTTGCTCCTCACTTTTTTTCAAAAAAACTTTCCGCCAATTATGGCGTACTGTGCGTCAGAAATTAAAATTAAAGTTAGGTTATGATGCCGTGAAAGTGCCGCACGTATGCCATATATACTCCATGAGTTAACATACTTTTATCATAAAAATCGGTTCTAGGAACTTCCAAGAAGTGGTAAGAAGTGACTGGGGAATGACTGACAAATGCCCGATATTGCCATGAGTTTTATGTTGTTTTAACTGAGAATTGCCACACAAATGACATGCTCTCAATTTGGCTATGCTGGTTTGTTTTGATACCAAGAAAATAGCGACGAAAATTTTCTAATAGGGATGCTTTTGATCAGCTTGCTCTCGGTTAGGAATAGATTCAGGTGGTTCATCAATGACTGGGATTTTAGACGTGGCGTGAGTACCCACAGCTTCAGGCGTACCGCGCTCACCCAGATGAGTAACGCTGGCATACCGTTGAAAGTTATTCAGGAAATTTCGGGGCATCGGAATTTGGAGCAGTTGCAGAGATATTTGGAAGTGAGCAATGAGCAGGTGTTAGGAGCGGCTGCGAGTTTGGCTATGCTGTCACCAGTGACAGAACCATTACCAAGAGTAGAAGAGGCTTCATCACACCAACAAGCCAAAGTAAATATCAAACGACAGGACAAAAAAGCTTCTCCGTCCCCATAAGTAAAACCCAAAGTATCACCTATTCGACTTCTAGGAATCCTTTTATTGTTTCAGCCGGAATACTAAAGGCTGGATGGTTAAATATTGCCTTCAACGCTTCCAGCCCTCCTGCTTTCAGGGCGGCTAGCAACCTAGCTTTGAAAGTTGGATCTGTTTTAATTTTTTGATGAATCGCTTCTGTAACTGCGTCTGTTGTTGGATTAATTTCAGCTAATTGATTGAGAAGTTGCTGAATTTCTGCTGCTGCCTCAGCAAGATTTTGTCTCTGCTCTGATGCGTAATTAGATTGATTAAACGTCGGGTTACTACCCGATTGGGCTGTGTCTACAAACTGGTTATTAGAATTTCTTTGGTCGTACTTGGATTGATAAGATTCTGACACTGAATTATTCTCCGCGTTAGTTGTAACAGTAATATTATTTTGAATAGGTCTAGTTGCTAGTAAGTTAATAATGTTGTTTAAATTGGTATTACTCTGACGATATTCAGCTATTTGTTCATCTTTAGCTTGTAACTTTGCATGATATATAGCTTCTAGTGCATTTAGCTTTATTTCATATAATGCTTTAGCCTGACTTTCAATATCTGCTTTATTGGCTTCTGGTGGAACTTCTAGCCGAATTACAAACGCACCACCGCTTTTCTTTTCAATGGCTTGGACTGATAAGTTTTC
>NZ_JACJSH010000008.1:0-210031 GCF_014698055.1 Nostoc sp. FACHB-133 | reverse complement strand
CAGAGAAGGGAAAATATAGTACACAGCGTATAAGATTTAACTCCAATTCTTCTGCTTAATTTTTTGTTACATACTTATAAATTTTTCCCACGGCTTACTTACTGCGCCAAAATCAACTAAATAAATCCGATTATCTTCGCCCCAGATTAAATTACTCGGTTTTATATCTCTATGTAACACCCCTGGATTTAACTCATGTAGATAGATGAGAATATTTAAAATCTCACCAGCGATTTTTCTCGCTCGCTTTTCAGTAAACCTTTTGCCAAGAGCAAGTTTTTCTTTAAGCGACTCACCAGGAATATATTGTTGTATTAAGCCAAACCAGAGAGTGCGATCGTCGATACAAAAATAATCTATATATCTAGGAATGCGGGGATGACTTATTGTTTTAAGAATTTGTGCTTCCCTCTCAAAAAGTTTTAAATCATCCCACTGTATAGTACCGCCAAAGGCTAAAAGTTTGACCACAACGGTCGAATTTTCGCCATCAGAGGCTAGTAAATCCTTTGCAAGCCAAGTTTGACGAATTCCATTGTTACCAAGTTGGTGTTGGATTTGATAACGATCTTGTAATATCTGTTCTGGTTGCAGCATCTTACACCTGCTGGCAGTTTACGCCGATCTGATTCCCTTATATTCAAGGATAGTCATTATCTAGAGAAATTGTGGGAATGAGATAATTTTTGCGATAGTAAGCTTGATATTCCGCAGACAGCAGAGGTTCCCACCAATCACGATGATTGAGATACCATTCAACAGTTAAACGTAAACCCTCAGCAATTGTTACAGAAGGTGTCCAACCAAGCTGAGTTTTAATCTTGTTCGCATTAATTGCATATCTCCGATCGTGTCCCTGTCTATCCTTGACAAAAGTAATCAAATCCTTTGCTGGACGTATTGGTAAATCAGGTGCTAATTCATCCATCATTTCACACAAAAGCTGCACCAGGTTGAGATTTTCCACCTCATTGTTGCCACCAATATTGTAGGTTTCCCCTGGTTGACCATGATTGATTACCACATCCAAAGCACGACAATGATCGACCACATAAAGCCAATCCCGCACATTTTTACCATCGCCATAAACAGGTAATGGTTTACCTATTAAAGTGTTGATACACATCAGGGGAATTAGCTTTTCGGGGAATTGATAAGGCCCGTAATTATTAGAGCAATTTGTGATAATGGTAGGAAGTTTATAAGTATGATAATAAGCCCTGACTAAGTGATCACTACCAGCTTTGGAAGCTGAATAGGGACTATTAGGAGCGTAAGGTGTAGTTTCCGAAAAAGCTGCATCATCTGGGCTCAAACTACCGTAAACTTCATCAGTCGAAACGTGTAGGAAACGATAATCAGATGGCTGTGCTTTAGCCTCCCAATATTGGCGAAAAGCTTCCAGCAGTGTGAAAGTTCCCACCACATTAGTTTGCACAAAAGCCGCCGGCCCAAGAATCGAACGATCAACATGAGATTCAGCAGCAAAATGGGCGATAGTATCTATATTTTCAGTTGATAATAGGTTGTCTATGATGGTGCGATCGCAAATATCCCCCTGCACAAACCGAAAATTCTCTCTTCCCTCAACCTCCGCCAAATTCAGACGATTCCCCGCGTATGTAAGCGCATCCAACACCACCACCCGGTCATCTGGATAAACCTGACACCAGTGATGGACAAAATTCGCCCCAATAAACCCCGCACCCCCAGTAACTAATAACCGCCGACTCATTCCATTTCCTCTCTTCTCTCTGTGTTCTCTGCGCCTCTGCGGTTCATTTATATTACTTAAAATATTTCTTCCTCAGCTTTCCATATATCCTCTGAGCGAGTAATTTTGCCATACGTATTCTCGTCAAACTCTTAATATTAGATGGCTGTTGGATCTTGTGATCAAAAAACTCATTTAACTCATCCAGAATCACTTGGAAACGCTTAATAATATTGTCAGTCCGATGCTCAGTCAAAAAATCTTCAGATAAACTAAAAGTTGCTGAAGAATCAATCACTTTCAGAATACGTTGCACATCATATTCTTGAGAATATCCAGCAATTTTATAGCAATTAAATCCAGGATCTAAGTAATCTGCCAGTCCTCCGTTAACACTAGAAAATACTTGACAACCACAGGCAAGAGCTTCCATTGGTTGTAGACCAAATCCTTCACTAACGCTCTGTTGTGCCCAGTACTCAGCCGAATCATAGAGGTAAACCTTAGCTCGGTTAAACAGTCCGGGTAAATCCTCTATGTATGAATCAACAACCAATACTTTACAACGTTTTTGCAACGCTGGAATCAATTCTTTAATTAAATACTCAGAAGATTTTCGAGCCTGGACTAAAACATCGATATCCCGTTCCAGACCTAAATTTTGGAATTCATCAGAAATTTGATTGGGCAAATAATAAATCAGAGAATTAGGTGATTTTTCTCCCCAATATCCCATTGTATAGCGGCTAACAGTAACAATCGGAATACTCGCAGGTAGTCTAAATGGATAACCTGGACTATGTGCATGATAAACCACATTGTATTGCTTAAGTTTAGCCACAAGTTGAGCTATATCAAATCCCCAACTAATGACAAAAATTACATCACTTAAATTTTTCTCTTTTAGTAAATCATCAATAAAAAGCTTATCTTTTTCTCGCTGACGGTAAGTTACAACGTCAGCACTACAGAAATTCTGAGCTAGATTAAGTGCTTTTAACTCAGCCCAAAGACCACCACAGGCAAATTTGCCATCTGTACCGGGGAGTAAGAAGTAAAGTTTTCTCATAATTTAATTAGGGAATTGGGCATTGGGAATTGGAAATTGGGAATTGGGAATGGGTTAATAATCAATAGTCCTTCTTCCCCTGCCTCCCCTGCTCCCCTGCTCCCCTGCTCCCTCTCATTCTTGCCAACCCACTTTAACAAAATGTGCCTCACGCCCCCAAACGTCTCGTGTACGGGTAATATTTTCAATTGCTAAGTTAAAAGGAATGGCAGTTGTTAGGTAACGCTGCGCCATAAAACCTAAATCAGGTGCGAGTTCAGCAGCTGTCGTCGCTGCTAACCCCAAACCTATAAGTTGCTCGATTGGTCGAAATGGTAGTAACAGATGTACACTAACAGCTAGTCCAGCGGTTAAGAGCATTGCTACCGATAAATTTGTGCCGCAACGGGGATGTACAGCTAAATCCCATTCTCCATTGGTGAGGCGATGTCGAGCAAGTGCTACCGCACGGCGCAAATCACTAATATTTACTTCACCATAAAGGTAAAATCCATGCTCAGTAGACAAACCGCCTAATAGTTCGTTATCTGGTTGAACGTTAGTAGCTTTTCCTTTAGCAGGTTGGCCACTTTGTGAATCACTAAGAACCCAAACAGTAGCGTGTTCTAAGGCGTGAACCTGCCGGATCATCAAAATTTCTTTCAACCCTGGAATAAATGATAGCTGCCTGAGTAAGTCAGCATCTTGTGTGGGTTGGGGAAAGTCTAAGGGACGGTATTCTGGGTTCGGAACTTTCTCAGATACAGGTACTCTAAAATCAAAGTTAAAAAAATCAAAGGGAGACGAGCCACCCTGAAAAGAAGCAGAAGTATTCATTGGAACACCACTCTCCAAGCCGATGGAGCAATATAGATTTCTCTCAAATGTAACGCTTGCACCACTGAATTGTTGCTAATTTTTGTGGTTAATTGTTGAGTTTGGGTATCAAGTATGGGGCATGGGGCATTGGGAATTGGGCATTGAGAAGAGACATAGTTTTGTAGCTTGGGTGCAGCTTTAGCGTAACCCAACATAAAATTTGGTGGTAATGTTGGGTTGCGTTTTACTCCACCCAACCTACATAAATATATCTTTTAAAAAACTCTAGGTTTCAACTAGGTTTCAACATAGATGAGGTTTAGTTTCCGAGTCCGAGGGTCAGCTGGCTCCACTAACATAAACTCCGGCTGAGTGAAGGACTCGGAACTTTTGGTAGAGCGTTCACACTGAAAACTTAGGCGTGGGGAGGGAAACAATCAGTCAACCTCAAAATTGGCTTGCAATTCTACCAGACCATAGCAATTAGGTTGCTACTAGTAAATTGT
This sequence comes from Nostoc sp. FACHB-133, assembly GCF_014698055.1. Taxonomy (NCBI): domain Bacteria; kingdom Bacillati; phylum Cyanobacteriota; class Cyanophyceae; order Nostocales; family Nostocaceae; genus Nostoc; species Nostoc sp. FACHB-133. The sequence continues at coordinate 205,944 of NZ_JACJSH010000008.1, read as the reverse complement.
TTATTCGATCTGGTTAGGGAGAAGACAGCAATTGACATCATTTAAGCAGACTTTGCCCCACTGTAAGGCCCAGCGGACAAGAGCTACTCGATTTTCGGTCTCAGTCTTGGTCAGAATATTGCTGATATGGTTATCAACTGTACGCTTGCTAATCTCCAGTTTTCCTGCAATCTCTTGGTTAGTTAAGCCAGCGGCCACTAGGTCGATAATTTGCAGTTCTCTGTCTGACAGACTAACGGGGGTCTCAGACTTGCCACCAGCCATGACTATTTCTATCCTCCTTTGGTATATCTACTTAATCACTCTTTCTAATTCTAGAAGATTCTTTTGTTGGTAGGGGTTTCAAGTATTAGCAGTAATACTATTGTCAATATTTTCTTTGGATTTCAAGTTGGCAAGAATATAAATCTCGACAATATACAAGTATTATACAACACTTATTTTTGCCTGTAGATTGGTATAAATGTTTAGATAATTTCGGTGGTAATTAGAAGCATATAGATGTTATGGAGTAGTAAAAATTGCTATTTAATTCTATGAAGAACTGGCGACAAGTTAGCAAAAATTGTTGTAGATTTTATACTGTAAATTCTTAATCCAAAATCGAAATCTCAAATCTAAAATGAAATGAGCAATTCCCGTGTTTTGTGCCTCGGTGAAATTTTGTTTGATTGTTTAGCCGATCAATTAGGGTTAAAGCTGGAAGAAGTTAAATCCTGGACTCCCTATCCAGGAGGCGCACCAGCTAACGTAGCCTGTGCTTTAGTCAAGCTGGGGACGACAGCAGGATTTATCGGAGCCGTTGGTGAAGATGAACCAGGAAATGCACTAGTCAAGCTATTACAAGATGTAGGTGTAGATACGACGGGGGTACAACGTCACCCCACAGCACCAACGCGGCAAGTTTATGTTACACGGGATCTGGCTGGCGATCGCACCTTCGCCGGATTTGGTCAGTATGACACCGCAGAATTTGCCGATACTCGCCTGCAAGCCAAACAATTGCCAGATGTGCTGTTTCAAGAGGCAGATTTTCTGGTTTTGGGTACTTTGGAATTAGCCTATCCTGAAAGTGAACAGGCAATTTACCGCGCCCTAGAGTTAGCAGAACATTACGATCTGAAGATTGTTCTAGATATCAATTGGCGGCCTGTATTTTGGGACGAGCCAAAAATCGCTCATCAAAAAATTCCAGAATTATTTAAGCGAGTAGATTTCCTCAAACTCTCCAAAGAAGAAGCTGAATGGCTATTTGAAACCGCAGATCCTGGAGCCATTACTTACCGCTTGGCTTCAATTGAAGGAGTGTTAGTAACAGATGGCGAAAACGGTTGCACCTACTGTCTGGGTGAGAACGAAGGCAAATTACCTTCCTTTTCTATTCCCGTAGTTGATACTACTGGTGCAGGAGATAGCTTTTTGGCAGGATTCATCCACCAGTTGAGTCATTACGGCATCCACAGCTTGCAGGATGCTGAAACTGCAAAACGCATCGTCACTTATGCCAGTGCTGTTGGGGCACTGACTACCATTAAACCAGGTGCGATCGCTTCCCAACCAACAGATGCTGAAGTTGAAGCTTTTCTAGCCTCACATCAACTTTAGGAATTAGCACAACTAGCAGGAATATCAGCCACTAAAGGCTGATACTCCCGACTAGAAAATGGACGAAAATTATTATGCCATTCTGCTGTCATATTGCACAATAAACGTAGTTGGAGAGGTGTCGGTGCTGGATTAACGCGCTCAACATGTACTTTTACAAGTTCAGGATTTTTGCTCTTAAGTTTAAAAACATCATCCACAATATACCGAGGACAATAACCTACGATGTGATGATCCTCAGTACATAAGAGCAATGCACGGGGGTCATAGGGATTTTGAAATTCGTTAGCTAAATATAACAGTTCACCCGTTTGTAATTGACTAATCCGTTCTATTGCACAAGCGGGAAAGTGCCGCACTCCGTGTGCAAAAAAATGGATATTATATAAACCATTGTCATTTAGTTCTGGGCAGGGGAAAATTTCAAAATTATCCGTTGCTTTGCGTCCACCACTACGAGCAAGAATAGTAATTGGCTCGTCCTCATGCTGAGGAATATTTAGCCACTCAATATAATTTTTATAATCTGGGCGAGAACGTCGCATTAATCGATTGGAGAACAAGGGAAATAATTCAACTGATGTGTATACTTCCTTTAAGTCAGGAAAAGAGATCAATGGTTGAAACCCGCACTTGACTTGAGCTTCTGTAGCACCATACGTGTAAATAAACTGGTATTTAATATCATCAAAGGTTAATCGACCAATGGGAAACCAAGCACGACTTTTTGGATCTTGCCAAGCTAAAAACAATGTTTTCATAGTAGGGTGTCTTGCAGTTTCAGTAGCCTGCTTTGATTGAATTCTAATATTTTCTGTGCAAATTCAATTGCTGTTGGCGATATGCGTTCTGATGGGATACGGCTAAAAATATCTAACGTATCATTGCTTGACACCCTTGCTAAATTATCCAACCATACTCTGGCTGCATTTGGATAGCGCTGTTGAGCTTCACGAAACGCATCAACAGCCTTGAGAGGTTTCCTATCATTAACATTAGCATAAAGTACAGAATTACATTTTTCCGCATACCCCGTGACAGATTTATTGTTAAGCTTTAAATGTCGTTTTTCATCTAGCAATTCCCTACCCATGCTAGAGGCATGGTCATAAGTTGGTGCTAAATAAATTTTCTTTTCCAAACTGATGACAGCCCAGTTTTCATGGTGTCGATCAGAGTTGCCTATCCAAGCATCTAACAATAAGTATCCAACAAAAGTATGCACGGCAGTCATAATGCCATGCGGTGGTGTCCAATTGAGAGGCAGATTTACCGAAGAATCTCCAATGGCATTAAATACAATATCGATTGTGTGTTGAGATGGGTTTTTTGAGTATCTTGGATAGTTAGACACTACTCCCGCTAGGATCTCGTTGCCAAGGGTAAGCCTACTAAGGGGAACCCTTTCCTCTTCAGGTACACTTTCATCTTCAGGTAAAAATGATGGTGAAATAGTCCCTCTCTCGCTATTAAATGTAGCTAGTTCATAATCAGCATGGGGTAGCTCTAGTAAATCGGACAACTCAGATGCAATCTTCTCTGACCAATCCTCTCCTGTATTTGGTCTAGCTTTCTTGTAGAGACAAAGACCTAAATCCTGATGATGGAACCAGAACTTTTCTTTTGTTCCCAAATCCTCAATATCCTCAGGAGCATCTGGGGGAACCTCAATGATAGGAAAATGTTTTACCATAATTTATCTTGAAATCCTCCCAACAAGTTGCTGAAATCCCTATTTAGTTAGTCTTAGCTTGCTGCCATAGGGTATCAACAGTTACAAACTCATAACCTTGTTGTAGCAGTTGCGGAATGAGAATTTGAATTGTGGCAGCAACATCTTGTCCACCGCAAGCACCATCATGCAAGACAATCAGTGAACCATTTTTGACCTGCTGCATAATTCGTTCTACCACAGTGATGATACCCGGTCGTACCCAATCTTCTGGTACAACGCTCCACATAACTGAGCGGTAATTCCACTGGGAAAACAATTTTAAAGTAGCAGGTGTAAATAAACCATTGGGGGGACGCACATCCCGCACTTGGTCAGGTTGTAAATTGCAGGCATTGTAGATGGCAACTTGGGTTTTTTCTAAACTATCCTTTAATTCATTGAGGGAAAGCATGGGAAAAGAACGATGATCGTAGCCATGCAATCCGATCCAGTGACCGCGATCGCTAACAGCTTTGGCGATCGCTGGTGAACGGTTGACGCAAACACCCAACCAAAAAAAACTAGCTGTAATGTTGTAACGATCTAATACTGCCAAGACTTCTGGTGTGTATTGCGGATGGGGCCCATCATCAAAAGTTAATGCGATCGCTTTAGTCTGAGGATTTCCACCCCAAAGGCAATTGGGAAAACTCGGTTGGAGAATGCGATAGAAAACTGGGAACAGAGGAGCTAGCTGCATTTGCGTTTATCTGCTGCTGACAACTTTTTGTAGGTGTTGCTTGCGAAACTGCGATGGGCGTTCGCGGAGCGTCTCCGACAGGAGAAGCCCCGCCGTAGGCGATCGCACTGCATACATACAATGCCTCAATATTCTAGCCAAATTATCAGAACACAAAACTTCGTGCTTAGAACTCGAAACCCTAAGCAATATCAAGCGATGGCATGAACTTGCTAGTCACTTTGTAACAAAATCTGTAACAGCATTAGTATTTGAGCTATCACTCGTCTAGATTGATGAGAAATCTACGCGTAATCCCGGAATCAAAGGATTAATGTTGCTCAAAGATATACGAGATTATCAAATTCTATTTCTCGGCTTGTTCCTAGTATTGGGAATCGGTACAAGAGATTGGACGCTGCGGCCAGAGTTAATTGGGGTAGCGATCGCCACAAGTCTAGCAACCCAATGGATCTTGTCATTAGTTACTGGCAAAGAACAAATGGCAAATCTTCGCAGTGCTTTAATTACCTCTCTAGGACTGGGACTGCTATTACGGGCTGATTGCTGGACGACAATGGCAATCGCCGCAGCAATTGCGATCGCAAGTAAATTTATCTTCCAAGTTGGCGATAAGCATTTCTTTAATCCCACCAATTTTGGCATCATATCTGCCTTGATTTTGACCCCCGATGCTTGGGTTTCGCCGGGACAATGGGGTGAAGAGTGGTGGTATGGGCTATTATTTGCCGGCACTGGTGGCATGATTTTGCAGCGCGTTGGTCGCTGGGACACCACAGCAGCTTTTTTAGGTTCCTACGCCTTGCTAGAGGCGATTCGCAATCTCTGGCTGGGTTGGACTTGGGATGTTTACTGGCACCGATTGATGAGCGGGTCTTTGCTGTTGTTTGCCCTATTTATGATTACAGATCCGCGATCGATCCCCAATTCCCGAATTGGGCGGGTAGTTTGGGCAATCTGCATCGCCGGATTAACTTTTATCCTGCGGAATTATTTCTTTATTTCCACAGCAGTTTTCTGGGCGCTGTTTGCCCTTGCACCATTGACCATCCTGTTAGATGTTCTGTGGTTAGCCCCAAGGTTTGCTTGGCAAGAGGTGGATGAGGGAGCAGGAGTAGGGGAAGTGGGGGAAGAATTTCTCACTCAGCACTCCTAACTCAGCACTAAAAAAGTAGAGGTATAAAATGAAGTTTTTTCGACTCTTAACGCCATTATTGTTGGTAATTGTAGCTGTTTTCTGCTTTGCACCAGCAGCTTGGGCATTTTGTGGATTTTATGTAGCTAAAGCTGATACAAAACTGTATAACAAAGCTTCTCAGGTGGTGATAGCGCGGGATGGCGATCGCACCGTCCTAACAATGGCAAACGATTTTCAAGGCGAAGTCAAAGATTTTGCAATGGTAGTACCAGTGCCAACAGTGGTACAAAAAGAGCAAGTTCGCGTCACTGAACCCAAGATTATTGAACGCTTAGATGCTTTTAGTGCCCCGCGATTGGTAGAATATTTCGATCCAGATCCTTGTGCCCCAGTTTACCCCCAGGAGTTATCAGCAGCACCAGCGCCAGCAGCAAGAATGGAGGCGGGGAATGCAAGGGACGATCGCAGTTTGGGTGTAACAGTCGAAGCACGTTTCAACGTCGGCGAATACGACATCGTGATCCTTAGTGCTAAAGAATCTGGCGGACTAGAAACTTGGCTCCAACGCAACGGCTACAAAATTCCTAGAGGTGCGAAACAGTTACTAAAACCCTATATTCGCTCCTCAATGAAATTCTTTGTTGCCAAAGTCAACTTAAATAAATTCGAGAAATCTGGCTACCAGTTCCTTCGTCCGCTACAAATTTCCTACCAGTCACCCAAGTTCATGCTGCCAATTCGTTTGGGCATGATTAATGCCACGACAGAGCAGGATTTGATTGTCTACATCCTCTCGCCCCAAGGACAGGCAGAAATCACTAACTATCGGACGGTGAAAATCCCCTCCGACACAAATGTTCCCTTGTTTGTCAAAGATGAATTTGGTGATTTCTACAAATCAATGTTTCAAACTGCCTACACCAAAGAAGACAAGAAAGTAGGTTTTTTAGAATACGCTTGGAATATGGGTAGTTGCGATCCTTGTTCTGCCGAGCCTCTAACCCCAGATGAGCTTAAGCAAGCAGGCGTATTTTGGCTAGATGATAATTCTCCAAGTGATGTGCCAGTATCCCCAAGCTTTCGTCGTCCCTTTCCGAGAACTAGCGTCTTCATCTCCCGATTGCATGTCCGCTACACCCGCGACAAATTCCCTGAAGACTTGATATTCCAACAAACTGCTAACAGTGAATTTTTTCAAGGGCGTTATGTTTTACAACATCCGTTCCAAGGAGAACTCAAATGTCAGGCAGGTAGAGAATATAAGCGGTCTTTGCCCAAGCGTTTTGAACAAGAGGCGCAAACTCTGGCTAAACTCACAAATTGGAAGATCCAAGACATTCGCAACAAGATGAAACTGAGTGTTGGTAATCTGACATATTCTTGGTGGGAAAATTTATTTTCTTGGCTGGGATTATATTGAGGCGACTGAGGACTGGGGAAGAGCAAGGGAGCAGGGGAGTCAGGGGAGCAGGGGAGCAGAGGGGACAGGGAGAATTATTCAAGTTTCTCCCTTGTCTCCCCCCTCTTCCTTGTCTCCTATGTCTCTTCTTGATGCCCCATTCCCAATGCCCCATTCCCAATGCCCAATATCTTGATGCCCAATGCCCAATTCCCAATTCCCAATTCCCAATGCCCAATATCTTGATGAAAGGTAATTTTTTGTGGCGTTGTTATACGCAATACTAAGATATTCTTGCTTTCTGCCTCAAGATTGTCATGGTTCAATTCGATGAACAGCTACGCCGCTTAGTTACCGAAGCCTGTGGACACCCACTTGGAAGTCCTCAGCGTCAGAAGCTGCTCACGCAAATTATTCGCTTGACAGCAAATAGACTCTGGAGGGAAGGTACTCCCTACTATCAAGATGCACTACAACAAACTTGGCTGTATTTCTGCCGCAATGTTTGTGATGGCTTGACTGGTCAAATCTATGACCCCAACTATGGGAGTATCATCACCTGGCTAAATGCTTACCTAAAACGTAGACTACAAGACTTTTACATTAACCAGAACCGAGAACAAGCCACAACAGTGCCTCTTCGGGTTCGTCAGTCTACATCGGGTGGAACAAGCGAAACAATCGATCCTGTAGATAATCTCCCCGCTAGCCCCCAGGCACCTCCCATTCTGGAAGACTTGGAAACATGGGCTCAGACCGATTCTGAAGGAGAACTGCGCCGTACTTGTATTAAAGGACGACCAGATGTCAATTGTCAGGTGTTAATTCTTAAACGCCTACCCCCTGAAGTTAGCTGGAAAGAATTATCTGAGGAGTTTAGCTTGTCAATTCCGACGTTAAGCAGTTTTTATCAGCGCCAATGTATACCACGTTTGCGTAAATTCGCGGAATCGGAGGGATTGTTTTAAACAAGGAAGAAGGAGAGCCAGTTCGTTGCAAACTTTCCCAAAGATAAAAAGACCTCTCCCTGGTTTGACTAACCAAAATCTATCTTTCTCCAAGTCGGAAAGGGACAGACTTTAATAGAGTTCAAGACAGTGAGAGGTTATTATTAATTGTTGATAGATAAAACCCAATCGCCTAAAAGTTGATTTACTCTATCGGGTACTTCATCATGGGGACAATGACCGGCTGTTAAAAAGTGTTCCCTGAGTTCAGGATAATATTGACGAAATTTTTGAGAACGTTCTCTAGCATTCATCCAAGGGTCAGCTTCTCCCCACAACATTAATAGAGGACAAGTTAATTGCTTTAGTAGCACATCAACTTTTTCCCCTTGAGGAGTGCTAAAGACTGAAACAAACACATCCAACGCACCAGGATCGTAAGCAGGGCGAGAAATTTCTTCTATTAATTGGTCTGTAATGGCACTCTTGTCAAGATAAACTTTTTCTAGAGTTTGGCGAATTACCCAACGTTGTCGCACGTACTGAAATAACAAAAACTGGGCTAAAGGTTGTTGAAAAATCCATTTAGTGCCGTCACCAAGAAGTTTTTGCAAATTAGCCGATTGTTTAGGAGCCTGAATTTCTGATTGTAAAGCTTCAGGCTCAGATGTAGGCTGCCTTTCGCTAAAAGGCCCGGCGCTATTGAGCAAAACTAAACCAGCAGCACTGTCAGGACGCTGTGCTGCAACACACAAACCAGCATAGCCACCAAGGGAATTACCCGCTAATACTGCTTTTTGACCAATTACTTCACTGATAAAATCATGAAGTTGGTCGCGCCACAAGTCGCCACTGTACTGCAATTTTGGTTTTGCCGATCGCCCAAATCCCAAAAGGTCGATCGCAAATACTTCAAAATCTTGACACAATCCGGTGATATTCTTGCGCCAGTGGTCTGTGGAAGCACCAAATCCATGTACCAAAAGCAACGGCGGACGTTGCGCTTGCTTCTCTCCCGCACGCACATAGTAAACGTTGTGCCCGCGCCACTGCCAATATTTACCAGGAATTGGGGTTGTAGAGGGGGCTGTAGTTGCCTGCATGATTCAAAGAATTGTTAAGTAGCTTTAATAATTGTAGTGTAGAGCAGAGGGTTAACTTTTGACTCTTGACCTGAGAAGAAAAGGATACAAGCCCCTAAAATTATTTATGGGGATTGTAATTTTGAATTTTGAAAGTGCTGCTACTATATGGCAGAAGTATATAAATCTAGCTATTCAAAAATAATAAATCCTTGCAAATTACTTCTTAAGAAAGATGATTTAAATTTCTCAATCTATCTTAAGGCAAATAGGATAAAACTCGAGTTAGACGATAAAATATCTGAACAAATAAAAATCACTTTACTAAAGGTAAATATATGTTAGGTATACTTTGGGGTATTGTTGTTGTACTGGTTGCTTTTTGGGCATTAGGATTAGTACTTCATATTGCTGGAAATTTAATTCATGCAGTATTACTTATAGCTATTGCGCTTGCCATTTACAATTTTTTCAAAGCCCGTGATGTGTGAGATTTGGGTAAATATGTAGTGATAATAAAGACTGGAATCCTTGCGTTATAAGAATGGAGCAGGGAAAAATCACTACTGATTTATTGACAAATGGCAAATGACAAATTGATTACAGGTAAAACTAAACTGCTAGGGGTAATTGGACATCCGGTGGAACATTCGCTGTCGCCAGCAATGCATAATGCTGCGTTAGCGCAGCTCTTCGAAGACATCGCGAATTTAGGATTAGATTATGTTTATCTTCCCTTTCCCATAGCACCAGAGAATTTAGAAGTAGCGATCGCAGGCTTTGCCGCTATTGGTGTTGTCGGCTTTAGTGTTACAATCCCCCACAAACAGGCAATCATACCCCTGCTCTCAGAAATTACCCCTCTTGCTCGAATGATAGGGGCTGTGAATACAGTTAGTCGCCAAAATAACCAATGGGTGGGGACAAACACAGATATAGAAGGATTTATCGCCCCTTTGCAGACAACCTATAAGCAAGATTGGAGTCAGAAGGTAGCGGTAATTTTAGGCAATGGTGGCGCAGCCAGGGCAGTTGTAGCAGGTTGTCACCAACTAGGTTTTGCGAAAATTTATGTTGTTGGGCGGAATGTGCAGAGATTACAACAATTCCGTGATAGTTGGAGCAATTCACCTATAAGTGAAAATTTGCAAGTTCACCAATGGGAGGAACTTGCAAAGCTAATTCCCCAAGCTAATCTGCTGGTAAACACAACTCCCATAGGGATGTATCCCAAAGTTGATGAGTCGCCTTTGAGTGGAGAGGAAATAGCGAATTTACCAACAGGTGCGATCGCTTACGATTTAATATATATCCCTAAACCAACGCAATTTCTAAAGCAAGCTGAAAAACAAGGTGCAATTGCCATCGATGGCTTAGAAATGCTAGTCCAGCAAGGGGTAGCAGCATTAAAAATTTGGTTAAAACAGGAAAATGTACCTGTAGAAGTGATGCGTCAAGCTTTGCAAAAGCATTTGGGTTTAAGTTGATAGAGAAATAATTTCCCTGAGCTAGTAGTCTATCGCAAAAGTTTTGATAGATTTGTAGTGAGCGATTTATCGCTCAAATCAAGGACTAAAGTCCTTACTACGAACTTTTATAACCCTTCAGAATTAATGCGATAGACCACTAGCCTCGAAAACTTTTGAAGATGAGTTAGAGTTTGCCTATGCTGTGATTGATGGAGTTCAAACTAGAGAAGAGAAGGGAAATTACAGTACACAACGTATAAGATTTAACTCTAACTCTTCTCCTTAATTGTTTGTTACATAGTTATAAATTTTCTCCACGACTTACTTACTTCATTATTTAAAGTATAGAGAAATACCCGTTTTCCATGATTCATCCCGCATTTATGCAACGCCGATTTTTTTTTGAAATGCAGAGGGGCGCAGAGTTATTCTCTATGTGCCTCTACGTTTTTTAAGAGAGTAATAATGCTGCCAGAAGTAAGAATTTGTTTTGTTGGTGACTCCTTCGTTAATGGCACTGGCGACTCAGAATGTCTTGGTTGGACAGGGAGAGTATGTGCAAATGCTAATAAAAAAGGTTATGACATTACTTACTATAATTTAGGAATTAGGCGTGATACGAGTAGTGATATAGCAAAGCGTTGGTTACAGGAAGTATCACTTCGTTTGCCCAAAGAATATGATAGCAGAGTTGTGTTTTCTTTTGGATTGAATGACACAACAGTAGAAAATGGTAAAACTCGCGTAGATTTGGTAGATTCTATCAGAAATGCCCGTGAAATTTTAATTAAAGCCAAATCGTTATATCCTGTTTTGATGATTGGGCTACCACCATACGAAGAACGAGAAGATCCAGGAAGAAAGCAGAGAATTACTAATTTATCTAAGCAATATGCTTCAATTTGTAAAAAATTAAATGTACCTTATTTAGACATTTTTCCGATATTAGAAAAATCTAATATCTGGATTAATCAAGCAAGAGCTAATGATGGTGTTCATCCAAGAGCAGGCGGTTATGCAGAATTTGCCCAAATCGTGGAAAATTGGGACGCTTGGTTAAATTGGTTTCCTTTGAACTTAATCGAGCATTCAAAGTTAGGATAGTAATAGCACCTAATTTTTATATCCAAAGGTGGTAACTATGCAGCAAATTACTCTAGCTGAAGCATCTAAAAATCTACCCAACTTAATTGAAGCAGCACTCGGAGGTGAGGAAATTATTATTATCAAAGATAATCAACCTTTGGTGAAGTTAACTCCTGTGCCGCCACTTAAACACCATCCTAAGTATGGTAGTGCCAAAGGACTTATAACAATATCTGATGACTTTGATGAACCATTAGAAGATTTTAAGGAATATATGGAATGAGGCAGCTACTGGACACTCATATTTTTATTTGGTTTGTGATGGGTGATCCAAAAATCAGCGTTAGTATGCGATCGCAAATTGAAAATAATGAAAATTTACTGAGTATTGCTAGTGTTTGGGAAATGGCAATCAAGCACAGCATTGGTAAACTCAACTTTGATTTAGCTTTTGACGAGTTTATTGAACAGCAAATAATTAGGAATGGTATTGAATTAATGCCAATCACCACAAATCATATTAGTATTGTTGCCACACTACCTTTACATCACCGTGACTCATTCGACCGAATTTTAATTGCACAAGCACTCGCAGAAAATATACTTATACTGAGTGCTGATAAAATTTTTGATCTATATCCAATAAGACGTTTATGGTAGGTAGCGTTGCTTTTCTACCAAAAGATAAATAAACAGTCATCACCAAAAAAACTTAACATTACTTTAGGCAGTGCTAGGCAAAGATAATTATTATGGGTTACTACATCGCTCCCCGCTTTTTGGATAAACTGGCTGTCCACATCACTAAAAACTTTCTAAAGCTTCCTGGTGTGCGAGTTCCCGTGATTTTAGGTATTCACGGACGCAAAGGAGAAGGCAAAACATTTCAATGTCAATTAGTCTTCGAGAAAATGGGTATCGAGGTGACTCATGTCTCTGGTGGCGAATTGGAAAGTCCAGATGCAGGAGATCCGGCGCGGTTGATTCGGCTGCGCTATCGGGAAACAGCAGAACTGATCAAAGTACGCGGCAAAATGTGTGTACTGATGATTAACGATTTAGATGCGGGGGCTGGACGCTTTGATGAAGGCACTCAATATACTGTAAATACGCAGTTGGTGAATGCCACACTAATGAATATTGCTGATAATCCCACAGATGTGCAGTTGCCGGGAAGCTATGATTCCACACCTTTACATCGTGTACCGATTATTGTCACAGGTAATGATTTCTCTACTCTCTATGCACCGTTAATTCGGGATGGAAGGATGGAGAAATTTTACTGGGAACCAGACAGAGACGACAAGGTGGGAATTGTCAAGGGGATTTTTGAACCTGATGGGCTGTCACAGAAGGAAGTTGAACAGCTAGTTGATACATTTGTCAACCAATCCATTGACTTTTTTAGCGCTTTGCGATCGCGCATTTATGACGAACAAATCCGCAACTACATCCATAAAGTAGGTTTTGAGAAAGTATCCTTGAGTGTGGTTAACAGCACCGAAGGGCCACCAGAATTTAAAAAACCAGATTTCAGGCTGTCTCACTTAATAGAGTCTGGTAACTTCCTCGTTGGTGAACAAAAACGGGTGGAAAATTCCCATTTGGTTGACGATTACAACCGACTCAATCGAGGTAGAAATTCTCAATCTGCACAGCCTGCTGCTGTAACACCAATTAATCAGCCGTCAAGCAATGGTGCAGCTCAAGAAGCAAAAACTAATGGATTCCAGAAACAGGAAGTATCAAGCCCACATTTAACCCTAGAGACACAAGAACAGATTCGGCAATTATTATCTCAAGGTTACAAAATCAGCATTGAACACGTAGATGAGCGCCGTTTCCGCACAGGTTCTTGGCAAAGTTGTGTTCATAGCCACATTGATGCCGAGTCTGATGCAATCTCAAACTTAGAGGCAACTTTGGCAGAATATAGCGGTGAGTATATTCGCTTAGTAGGTATTGATCCGAAAGCCAAGCGGCGGGTTTTGGAGACAATTATTCATCGTCCGCATGGGAAAAATTAGGAATAGATAATTGAGAAAGAGCGATCGCTTTTGTCAATTCTCAAACAACTGGAAAAATATGTTTCCTCAATTTTGGGACTTACGCAAAAAATAGCCCAAAGCTTGATTTTTTAGTAGGGACAATACCCTGCGGGTACTAACTCGTAGAGTAGCCGCAAAGCGTCTACATTAATTGCCCCTACCGCCTGTCGTTTTGCGTAAGTCCTAAATTTGATAGCTGAATCCTTATACCTTAACTACAGGTAGCAGCTGAAGCCGAGTTAACCCTTGTTAAATCGCTAGTGAATACTGCTGTGTATATATAAGGAGATGCACCAGAGCAAGTCATGGAGTTGGTATTAGTGCGGCGGGGAGTCCACCATGACTTTGCTTGCACAGTTAAATTTGTGCCATCCCATGATAGGCTTCTGACAACTAAAGAGTTTGTATTTCCATTATCCGCCTTTTTAGCAGATAAAAATGTAGCATAGTAAACCTCGCCATTGGCTGGATTAATCCGGGCTATAACTGCGACTTTTGGCCCGCCTCCACTACCATAGCTAGACAACCAGCGCCCGGTTGCAAAGCGGCGAAAATCATTACCAGTCTGACTGCCAGTGGAAGAGTAAACGCCGTATAAAAAATTTCCCCCAGTCCAATACAAACCGTAGCCTGTACCGTCGTCATTTGTTGTTTCGTAATCAGTCCTACACCATGTTTTAATACCATTATTAAAACGGATAGTTATAGGGTTTTTGTTATTAGATGAGACTTGCTGATAACCAATGTAAAAGGCTGAACTTCCACTAACTACTCTGGCCCCATTCTTAGCTTTGATTGTCGCTTCACTATCATTGCAACTAAATGTCACAGCATTCCCAATAGACGAATTTACTATTTCGGCAAAAGCTGGAGGGACATTTTGTGTGAGGACTAAATCAGCTACTAATACGACAGATAAAGAGAAACCTGCCAAATACTTTTGAAATTTTTGAGAATAAATCATGATATAAATCTGCCGAGAAATTGTAAGGGAAAAACACCGTATCACTATAAACTCTAATGAGAGTTTAGACAAGCAAAATTGTTGAAATTCGCAGATAGCAACATTTGCAGCATTACGATAAATGAGGCTAGACTACAAAGTGCTTAACAGAATATGCATGACACTGCATGGTATTAACTGTATATAAAGTTTTCTTATCCAAAGAGCATCATTGAATAGATTGATGATCAATTCAGAATCTAGATGCTCTCTAAGAAATGCTGCGTGGGTATGTTGTTCGCCAAGCTAGACTAGACTTGCGCCTCGTGTCACCACCAAATCATAGATGTGGTGAGGGTACAAAGACTTCATTGATTAAGAAGATTGCATACTTGCTACTACTGTGCTATTCAATTTTTAAGCCAGAATTAATTCTCAATTCTGATTCTTCACTCTTGAATTCTGTTTGATAAATTGCGACAAATGCTTTTAGAGAACAAATAATATTTGTTCCTTTTTTATCTCTATTGTTAGAAGATTGAATTCATATTTGAATCCATTGATTTCAGTCCAGCCGATCTTAAGTCAGCTTTTTATAGAATATGTGATGTCCGTTTTTGGAGGAGACATAGATATATTCCTTAAATAGGGTTCTAAAGTTAGTTTGGCTTAGTCAAGCTGTTTTTTGGTTCAGTAAAATTCGTGAATAATTTTATTTCTCATAAAACTAATACATTAATCTGAGTAATTTCTCTTAATTCAGATATTGGATCTAGTTTTTTGGGCAATTGCTTGTTAGTGATGAATATCGAAATATTCATCATAATGGCTCGATTTCGTCTTATTTTATCGATACAGAGAGCGGGAATAGCTGATTACAGGCTCTGCTTGCAGTGATAGATTAATTCAGAATGTATTCCCATACTCCGTATGAGAATGAGCAAAAAAGCAAAACTTCATCAAGCTACTGGTCTATCGCAAAAGTTTTGATAGGTTTGTAGTAAGCACTTTAGTGCTTGAATATTTGAGGACTAAAGTCCTCACTACAAACGTATTTACCACTCATAACTAATGCGATAGACCACTAGGTTTTTAAGACTTGTGTATACACTGTAGTCTTCTAAAAACTGGGGGATAACTCTACAAAAATTGTCTGTACACCTAAGTTGACAAGGAGAGATATGGTATTTTGGGCTGGAGGTTAGGTATATATTGGACTAATCAACCCAGAAGCGCTAGAAATGCTGCTTCACCACGTCTAAGGGTGAACAATTCCAATAATCGATATGGGAGACAATCAAACCATCAGAGTTAAGACCTAATTCACTCCAACCAGGAATAGAAATCCGTGGCTTCCAGGGGAGAGGAGTATTCCAACTGAGTGTCCACTCAGTTTTGATTGTGTCTCCTAAACGTTGAATATTATGTAAGTCCATCTTGGGATCTAAAAACCAAGTTTGGATAAAATGAATCATTTTTTGATAACGTTTCACACCACGAAATTTATTCAGTGGGTCTTGAAAATAAACGTCTGGAGCGTAAATGCTGTAAGTTTGATTGACTGGGAATCTTTGATAGTCTTCTTTGAGAATTTCAATGATATCCATAATAGTCGCTTTATATTCGATGTCCTCGCTGATAGAGGATATCAGGTTTTTGGCAACTTTATAGTTTTGGGTACTAAATTCAATACAGTTAAAATAGCGGTTGGAAATCGGGTCTATACAAACAAAACCCGCGTAGGCGGGTTAAAAAACCTTAAGTTTCTCTAGTCAGAGAAGCCGGACTTTGTTTCTTAACTGCGTACTCCTACGGTGAAGCAAGCTACGCGTCAGCGTGCCGGAGACTTTTTATGAAGAAGGGGAAGGGGGAAAGGTAAAAACCGTACTGCGTCCCGCTCCGCTAACGCCCGCAAGTGGCGCGACAATCATCATCCCTTTTCCCTTTCCCCTTTAACCTTTTTCCTTTTATTTTATTAATGCCAATGTTGGGGTATGTTCAGATTTTCCGGTAAGATTGTTGTGCGATCGCCAAATGCCTCTTCAATCTGCTGTAATTCTAGGTTCTCACATCCGCTCAAGTTTGCCCTAAAGAGATTAGTTTCTTGGAGGTTGGCATCTTGCAGATTAGCTGTACTGAGTAACACGCCTTCTAAGTTGGCCCCAGCAAGTTTTGCGTTTTGCAGGTTACTGCCAATCAGGTTTGCATCTTGGAGGTTGCTACCCTCAAAGTTGGCTTCAAAGAGGTTAGCATCACAAAGAATTGCTCCTTCCAAGTTGGCATCACAAAGAATTGCTCCTACCAAATTAGCATCACAAAGAATTGCCCCTTCCAAGTTGGCATCATAAAAGATTGCCTTCGAGAGGTTTGCTTTTCTGAGAATTACGCCTTGCAAATTGGCTTCTGGAAGGGTTGCCTTCGAGAGGTTGGCTTCATAGAAGACTGACCCACAAAGATTGGTTATTGATAGGTCTGCCTCTGAGAGATTTGCTTGTGTAAAATTTACCCATTGTAAGTTAGCTCCTACGAAAATTGCCTTAGAGAGGTTGGCTTCCGTTAAGTCTGCATTACTGAGGTTTGTATTGCGTAAATCTAGTTTTTGATTTACTGGATCTTTATGTGAATCGCGTCGTCCAATAACAGTTATCGCTGTTTGAATATCTGTAGGAAGTTTTGACGATACCTGTAATTCATCCTCATATTTTTGATTTACCGGAGCATTCTCGCGGATAAAAGCAGCGAGAATTTCCATAATTGTCCAATGATCTTTCGGAGAATCTTTGGCAATTCGTTCTAAAGCATAAATTGCGGCAAATCGCGTTTCAATTTTTTCATTTCCTAGTTGTTCAATTGCTTTAGAAAAGCGTTCGGGAACAATTTCTTGGGGAGTTGGTTGCTTGTAATTGATACTAGTTACTATGTTGTTATCCCAAGCTAGTGTCCCAGCAAGGATCTGCATTAACAGACTCTGATTTTCATCCAAAGAGAGTCTGGATGTATAGTAAGCATTAATAATTAATGCTAGTCCTCCAATAATGATCGCAATAGTTGTTAAGGCTTGAGTGATATATTCTATTTTTTCTTGGTTTGAAAGTCCTTGAATATTTTCAAATAAGGAAAAGATTAGAGTTAAAGAAAAAATAAATATAACTGAGATAAATACCAGCAAAATCGTGAGTCCATTTGTCTTTATGAAAGACATGTTATAAGTCTTCACATTTGACTCCTTACGGAAATAAATTTAGGTTGATTTTAAGAGCATCCGTAAATATCTGATAGCGTACAAACACGGAACTACTTGATATATACTTAAATCTATTTCATAGAAATTATCTATAAAATATCTGATAACTTATTTTGTAAACATCCTCTGAAATGCGGCTTTTTGGGCTTGTTTGCGATCGCAAATACTGACATGATGAGTAGATTGCTGCGGATAGGCCCAATTAAGCCTCGACTGCGGTGAGTGTTGAAGCTTAGTGCAATCGAGGCTTCAGTAAAAGTGTTTCCCTGTGAATTTAGACAGGGGGATTTCCGCAATATGTTAACGCAAACCTAAAATTTCGGAAATTGCCGTAACAATATCCAAATAAAAGTTCCCTTTTACTGCGCGAAACAATTCAAATTTAGAATCAGGGGCACCAAAAAATGGTCTAAGAAACCATCCTAACTGCATACCAACAAAGGCATAAAGTAATAACCAGGATCTTAAAATAGTGGTGCGGGTTTTTTTACCGACTTCATCTTGTTGAGAAAGTAATTGCATTCCTTCATACAGGAATTTCACACCAAAGATGCCTGTAATACCAAAAATTAGCACATTCAATAATTTGAAAAATTGATATGAATCTGGTGTAGTGATGAGAAAAAATAGTGTAACTGGTGCCAAGCTAAATAAAAGTACGCTAATCACTGATACAGATGTGAGTAATACAACGAAATGCTGTAAAACACTGCTCCGAGAACCAAACAAAACATTAAAAAAGAACAAAGTCGGAAAACAAATAATCAGTGTGATTAAATAGAATACTGGAAGTTTAATCGCACCAGATAATGCCTGTGCCCAACTGTGAGATGCACCAATAATTGCTCCATAAAGGGCAAAGAATATAGAACTAGATACAAACAAAGAACTGATTTTATTTTGTAATCTTATTCCCTGACGGATTTCTTCTAAAAAAGACTGGCGATCGCGCAATAAATTAACCAAAACACCAAATTGTTGAATTCCGCGATTTTTCTTATCAAGCATAAATTTATCTGTTCTATATTTTGTTGAATTACTAATGACTAATTACGAATTCCTAAAAGATAGCCAATAGCTTGAATAACGCTCAAATAGAAATTACCTTCTCTTTCGCGGAATAGTTCAAAGGTAGAACCCGGTGTGCCAAAAAACGGTCTGAGAGTCCATCCTAACTGACTACCTACGAAAGCGTAAAGAAATAGCCAAAATTGCAAAATCTTCTGGCGTGTTTTACTACCTTCATCATCTTGTTCTAAAACTAAACTTGTGGCCTGATATAAAGACGAAATACCAATAAATCCAGTTAATGCAAAGATGAATACATTTAACAGAATCAAAAATTGGTAATTATTCGTGGTAATCAAGAAAAATAGGGTGATTGGTGCAAAGCTAAATAAAAGTACGCTTGTAACTGAAACCGCAGTTAATACTAATGCTAAATGCTGTCCAAAAGTCCGCTTGGAACCAAAAATAATATTAGCAAAGAACAACGTCGGGATACAAATTAGGAGTGTGATTAAGTAAAGGGCTGGGAGTTTAATGGCGGAAGACAAAGCTTGCATCCAGCTATGGTATGCACCAATGATTCCGCCATACGCGGCAAGAAATAAGGAACTGCAAACCAGCAGAGAAATGATTTTAGTTGGTAATCTCGTACCTTGGCGAATTTCCTCTAGAAAACCTGGGCGATCGCGCAGGAATCCAATCAGGACTGCAAAGTATTTGATTCCTAATGATTTCCGTTCAATCATGTTATCCTCACACTGATAAAATTCTAAGTTTCATCTGAGTAATCACCGCCAGAACCATACTTCCAGGCATCAATCAAACGATGCCAATAATATTGTTGTTCATTTGGTTGATTATTAATCCATGTTTCTAACATTGGACTCGACCAAAACAAGGCAGTATATACACCTAAATTACCGTAATGTAACGTCCAATCTAATAAACTTCCCAAACCTACTTGCGGAATGATTTTGGCAACGATTCCCGGATGAGATAAACCAGTTTTTAACAGTGTTTGGGTTAGTGCCGAAAACTGCACTATATCCTGTAAAAATGGTTTCAACACTGGTGTACCCAACTGTTGCATTTCTTGAAATACTGCCGAGAGGAGTTGGTTAATTTGATCTGGGGCAATTTTCTGATTTATACCAACACTCATCGCTTTTTGAAACAACCAGGTAACAGTCAGGCTTGGCTGATAGGGTTGCAGCAGTGCTAAAGCTTTTACAGATAATTGTTCTGTTTCTAGCGCTTCGTAAATGCCATAAGTTAAACGCTTCAGGTGACGCACCATTGCCCCAAAACCACCAAAACTCAAGGGAGACTGACTACCACTGCTGTCTCCGGCTGGTAAAATGCGATTCCAAGGAGTTTTGAGAGGACTTTGCCGATAGGTAGGAAAGAAGCCAAATAGCGCTCGTTGAAATTTTAACTTGCTCAATTCCACTCCCTGATATTCTGGTAAGAGACGCAGATATTCTTCAAACAAAGTTTCTAAACTCAAACGTTGGGGATGTGCATCCATGTAGGTAAACAAATAAGTGGTTCTGCCATCCCTGGCTGGGAAAGCTTCCCAGAAGTACTGACATTGATTTTGCAAAGGCGTAAATGATAACAACAAGTCGCCTGAGTTATTTTCCGCAAAACCTTGGGCACAACTTCCAACAACTAAGCACAGCGCGTCTGGTTTTTTGCCTTGGCGTGCTTGTTGGGTGATGGGTGAAAGATGTCCCATTGCGTCGATTAATAACCGAGTTTTGAATTGGTTATTTACCATCACCCCATCTTGATGAACGATCGCTTCAGTAAAGGGTGTATTTTCTAACAACTTTCCACCCACGGCGAGAAATCGGGTCTTCAATGTAGCCAGGAGATAAACTGGATCTACGCCGATATTCAAGACATTTTCTACCCAAACTTCTGTACCGCCATCAAAACTAACTCGCGCCGGGTTATATTTAGTTGCGATCGCAGTTTCTAATTCATCCTCAGTCAGCAAGTTTAATTCCACAAACACATCTAATTCTTTCCGAGAGATATTCCACTCTTGTTCTCTCCCCCGTAAAATACCCCGTTCCATCAACGCCACCCGCAGTCCCTTCACTGCCAAGGCGCAACCAATTAAAATACCTAAAGTGCCACCGCAGATCAGCACATCAAAGTCTACAACGCCTAAAGGTTGTTGATTTTCTTTAACTAACTGTGGTGCAGGTGCAGAGTTTTCGCGCAGAGATGTGAGGATGCGATCGCCTTGGCGCAATCCTCCTAAGACATCGCCTGGTAATTGGGAAAGAATTTCTTCAGTTAAAGACATCGGGTTTAATTCCAGCAAAGTTACTAGTATCGATCGTATCTTTGCTGGAACAGCACCCTTATCCCAAACCGAATAATTTTGCGATCGCAGGCAATAATTTATTACCAGCTTCAACCAGGGATGCGATCGCAGGTAAGCCAGTAAATATCCCTTTCAACATGGTGATGGCTGTTTTTGCCGTCTTCTGCTTAGTCGGTTCTTGGGGACTTTTACCCGCTTCTGCCAAACTGTTCACCTGTTCTAGCGCTTCGGCTTTGTCTTCTTCTGACAAATATGTGGATTGGATAATTGCATCTTGCAACTGCGACAATAATTCTTTGATTCCTGGTTTCTCGGCATCGGTTGCATCAGGTAACTGATTGAGCGCAATACTCACGTTACCGCTAATGGTTCCTAGATTAGCAATAGAATTATTGCCAGCGATACCGCTAACATTACTGCTACCTTCAATATTGATACCGCTAATATCTGACATATTTGTATCTCCTTGAGTATAAAATTTCGGCTGCTTGAGAGCAGTATCTACCATATTTTCTAAACTAATAATGCGTTTATCTTTTTCTACCAGCAATAATTGTTGACTCTGCGATAAAGCTTTGAGTTGATTATAATCATCAAAATATTCTGCACTTAGTTGAGATTTATCGCTACCTGCGGCGGTTTTGGCTCTGAGCAAGATTTTATCATCGCCACGTTTCTCCATTGCCACGATTTCTAACTCAGCTTCGGGATGTTTTTCGGCAAGGTTTTTGAAGGCTATGGCAACAGCGCGAGGGTCAACGCCTTGATTATGGTAAAGGTCGAGGGTGTCAAAAATTGGCTTGATAAAGTCGGCAAAATCCCCGTCTGCAAATATCTCTTGTTTATTATCAGGTTTGCGGAGAGGATCGGGATCTACTTTTGTGGGTAAGCGCATGAAGACATATTCACACCTCACCCCATGCAATTTAGTTGTATTTGTAATGCCCCAATCTTCGATGTATGCGCCTGTGAGAGTTGCACCTGTTAAATCTGTGCCGTCTAGTTGGGTTTGCTTCAGTTTTGCTCTTGACAAATCGGCATCTTGCAAATTGGCTTCACTGAGATCAGCGCCGATAAAACTGGCATCTGCTAAATTAGCCTTTTGTAAGTTGATACCTCGGAGCTTTTGACCGTCAAAGTTTTTGTCTTGTCCCTGTCCTGTAACCAGCAGTTGACGTACTTGTGAGTTTTGCAGATAAGTTAAACCAGGACGAACACGGTCAAGCATTTTGGCTTGATGCCAACGGCTACAGATAAGGATGGTGTTTCGGAAATCTGTACTTTTGAGTGTGGCTTGGGTGAAATCAGCATTGGTTAAATCAGCGCCACGAAAACTTGTACCTCCTGTAGCAGCAAAGGCGATCGCAATATTACGAATCAAGGAATATTTTTCGTCTTCTTTCATAGCTTTCCAACCAATATAGATACTAAGTAACATTCCGGCTAAAGCTACAGCTCCGACAAAGGTGTTGGCTCCAGCTTTGACTCCAGCTATGGCGAAAGCTGTAATAAAAGCTGTAACGAAGGCTGCGACTCCGGCTCCCACTCTGGCTACTGCTGCAATCAAGCCTCCGGCTCCGGCCCCGGCTACGACTCCCGCTACAGATCCAGCCCCAAAAGTGTCCCCCAAAAATACGGTTACAGATGCACCTACAGTTACGGCTCCGGCTACGACTCCTAAGCTAGCGCTTACTCCTTGGCGAATTGTAACGAAAAAGAAGGCAATCAATAGTATTAAAGTAGTCCAGCCCATGAACTGGTTTCTTAAGAGGGAGCCTTCAAATATTAGTAACAGTAAATAACCATTTAGATACCATATAAGTCCTGACAGTCCCGACAACAACCACGAAACAAGGACTAGGAAAATTGCCCACCGGCGTTGCAGTCCAGCTTTGACATGACTAAAATTTGTCCCTGTCAGATTAGCATTGATGAAGTTTGCCCCTCGGATGTCGGCATAGCTAAAGTTTGCACCCACAAGGTCTTTTCTACCTTTGAAGTTGCGTCCTCGCAGATTTTGACCGGAGAAGTCTAAAGCCATGTTCCACTTTACGGAGGTGAGCAAATTTTACTACACGCTCACCCCTGTAAATTTAAGAATGGTTAGATATTTTTCATGAATGGAGTTCAAAGACTCGTTCACGAGTATAAAAGACTCGTTGACGGAGTTCAAAGACTCGTTCACGAGTATAAAAGACTCGTTGACGGAGTTCAAAGACTCATTCACGAGTATAAAAGACTCGTTAACGGAGTTCAAAGCTTCGTTCACGAGTATCAAAGCTTCGTTAACGGAGTTCAAAGACTCATTCACGAGTATAAAAGACTCATTGACGGAGTTCAAAGACTCATTCACGAGTATAAAAACCTCGTTGACGGAGTTCAAAGACTCATTCACGAGTATCAAAGCCTCGTTAAGGAGTTCAAAGCCTCATTAATGAACCTCAAAGCCTTGTTAACGAAGCCTTATACCATTTTCTCACCGCCCTTTTAACCTTAGTGGTTGTTTGAAAACTATTTCACTGTGACTTTAAACACTTTTAGATTCCCCCTAACCTCACTTAAAAAGATAGTAATTGAAATCAAAGTCCCCCTTTTTAAGGCGGATTTAGAGGGATCTAAAACTTTTGATACTGACAAAAAGACTTTTAAAACATCCACTGAATTTGACTATACCCTTACCAAGATATTTGTATCATTATGACAGTTAAACCCTATTAGCAAATTCCATAATACTGTTGCTTAATAAATAGGGGGTAAAACCCCTCAAGCCTCAAGCTTTTAACTCTGCTAAAGCAAAAAAATACCCCAATTAGAAAATTTAAAAACCTGCCAAAATGGCAACCACATTATAATTAGCCAAGTTAAATTGTATGAAGATAAACGACTTCAAGGGTTTTTATCAGGGACTACCATAAAAGCAAATTAAATTTGTAAAACCCTATTTATTTACTAAATGATTTCCAAGAAACTATCTCTACTAAATTATTTGCAGAGTATTTTTATCAGCAGATAAATATCAATAATTAGGTTTAGCCTTTGCTGCAACAGGAATATTAAATATGTATGGACGTTGTTGTTGAGATACGCATTAGCCCCTAAATAACGGGCAACGTCTGTATACATTCCTGTTCACTTCAGCAGCAAATGGCAGAGTGGGAGTTTGAAGCTGACTGATATGCTTCCTCCCACTCTTTTTTATTTATAAGACTAGCGCGTGTTTTCAAAGTCTTAGAGGTTGTTTGAAAAGTGTTTCGCTGTGAATTTAGCCACTTTTAGATCCCCCCTAATACCTCTTAAAAAAGCTACTGTTTATACACAAATTGAATTACCCCCCTTAATCCCCCCTTGTAAAGGGGGGAAACAAGAAAATCTAGTTCCCTCCCCTTTACAAGGGGAGGGTTAGGGTGGGGTAATTCGATAACTAAGGAGGGGCAAAAACCTCTCAAATTTCCCTCTATGTTGACTTAGAAGTTGTAGCCAAGTCCTAATTGTAACCCTACATCAGTTTGATCCATAAAAGCAGCATTTACAGCGCCATTTAACGTAAATCGAGAACCGAGAGGAACGTCTACACCACCAGTTAGGAGTAATCCAAAATCAGTATCGTCATTAACTTCAAGGGCTACGCCAGCACCGATATAAGGAGATATAGAGAAGGTTTCGTTACCTACCTCACCGGCTGCGCGAGGTCTAAAATCCAAAGTCAAGGGAACCAGAAACTCTGTATTGTCCCCAAACAGTACCGATGGTCTTACTGATATATTACGTGTCAGACCAATTTTACTGATTACTGCAAAGTTACCATCGCTCAAAGCTCCATCGTTCCCGCTCAAACCAATGTTACCAGCAACCCCGATATAGCTGGGGCCACCAAGAGTAGTTCTACCTGGTCTAACACTAGGTGTTGTCCCATCTGTATTTCCTGTTGGTGGTTGATTTAACTGACTGATGTTAACATCAGGCGGGACAAGGACTTGGTTAATTGCATGGATAACACCATTGCTAGCTTTAACATCCGCCTGGATAACTCTGGCATTATTCACTGAGATTTGATTGCTAGCGCGATCAATTTGAATATTTACAGGCTTTTCTTCAGCAGTTTGCAGTTCCCCAGCCGCGAGTTGACTAGAAGTGACTGCACCAGGAACCACATGGTATGTCAAAATCTTAATCAATGCTTGTCTATTTTCTGGTTGCTGTAACTGCTGTAAGGTAGCAGCAGGTAAAGCAGCAAATGCTTGATCGGTGGGAGCGAAGACTGTATAAGGGCCTGGCTGTTGAAGAACATCTGTTAAGCCGGCTGCCTTTAATAAAGAAGTCAGAGTTGTAAGAGAACTACTGGATGAAGCAAGAGTTACAATATCGCTACCAGTTTGAGTCCCACCAACAATATACTGACTAGCTGGAAGATTGCTAGCAATGGGTTGCACTCGTCCCTGTTTAGCCAAAGCTTGATATAAGAGTGCCGCAGCTTCAGCACGAGTTAAAGGTTGTTGGGGATTGAGTTGTTTTACATCTGGATAATTAACAACAATATTGGATTGTGTTGCAGTAGTAACACTGGCAACAGCATACTGCGGGATGCTTGAAGCGTCGGTGTAGTAGGTGTTTAGGTCAGTACTGGCTCCAGTGCTGCTAGCAGTTAAGCCTAAACCACTCGTTAAAGCAACGAGCGCCTGTACCTTGGGTATTTGTTGATTTGGCGAAAACACGTTCCCAGGATAGCCTGCCAAAAATCCAGTTTCGTAGGCGTACTGAATTACAGAAGATGCCCAATAGCCAGCAGGAACATCACGAAATCCACCTGCGGTTAATTGCCGAACTCGGTTTTGGTTAGGGAAAGCTTTTTGAATCAGCGCGGCAAATTCAGCACGAGTCACGGCTTGATTTGGTCTGAAGCTGCCATCAGGAAAACCAGCAATCACATTATTGTCAGCTAGGGCTTGAATGAAGGGACGCGCCCAATAATCTGAGGAAACATCAGATAAGTTAACTGTTGAAGTCGGAGATGGTGTTGCAGGGGATGGTGTTGTAGGGGATGGTGTCTCAGATGGAACGGTATTTTGAGATGAAGCTGGGGTAGAAATTACGATGGGAGTTATTGTAGCAGCTGTCATTCCCAGAACTAGTAAAGCAACCCTTGCTGATGGCCAACGAAAAAAACTAAACATAGAAATATCCTCTTTTGAAATTCTTGGATTGACTATTGGAAAATACTGGGTGCAAGGTTAAGTTAATACAAATATCCAGATGAGTGCTTGGTTTACATCGATTATGGATGGGAACCCCAAATACAACCGTTAACTCTGGAAAATCAAAATGTTGGACATTATGAGTAGCTGCTCTGACATCTCATCACATTTATCCAAATATTCACCACAAATAGTATTATATTCCTATTTGATTTTTAAAGAACCGCAGATAACACTAATAACGATAATCAGTGATTCTGTGGTAATATCCTACGCTGCAAGAATAAATATCATTAGTGCAAGTAGACGATTTTCTCAGTTCTAAAATCGCCGTCAAGCAGTACGAAAATTGGCTTTTAATAGCCGCTTCTTTATAATTGCTGACGAGGGTTAATACCGTCAAGCTCAATGCATCACGATCTTTAACAAGGTTTAAGAAGTAGCAATGTATGTTGACGATATGATGTATTATTAGCCTTTAATCGAGATTATACAACTAACTAATGGCTGGATTACGATCAAAAACTTTCACTCTTTAGATAGTTGTCCTTGATAGAAAAAATTCTAATACTAGACTGGAAATTAGCGATCGCAATCCCAAAATCGGGGCATGATTGCGCCAAGATTTTTACCTCGAAATTATCTTTTGCAAAAAACAATTTTATGGAAATCAATCCAAGGATAAACTAGGATTTTTGATAAGAGTCACGCAAACCTACACGCTTAGGGGCAATTTATAAATTGTCCCTACCTAAAAATAAAGGTTTCTACTATTGTTTGCGTAAGTCCTATTTGAATTTCAGAGAAGTGCAACGTCTCTTTGCATTTTGAGCCAATCACAAGTGTTACTTATATTTGACCTATCAAATCTGCAATTGAGGTTATTAATTCAGTTGGTTGTACTGGCTTGGCAATATGTTTCTGAAAACCAGCTTCTAGAACTTGATCGCGATCGCTTTCTCCCGCATAAGCCGTAAGAGCGATCGCCGGAGTTTCCCCTCCCTTTTCCTTTGGCATAGCCCTGAGTAGCCTAATCAGGCTGTAACCATCCATCTCTGGCATTCCTAAATCACTGATTAATACATCAGGTATGGTCTTGGCTATGACAGCCAGCGCCTCAGTTGCCGATGCTGCAACAGTTGTTAGTGCCCCATTCTGTTGTAGGAAGAAGTGCAAAAACTCCCGTGTATCAGCATCATCATCAACAATCAATATCCGTAGTCCAGCGATCGCTAACGAGTTAAATTTATCTTTGCCTCCCCCAGTTTCCTCATCTCCCCTAATCTCTTTGATCACAGGCAGTCTTACAATAAAAATTGCTCCCTGTCCTTCTCCTGCACTAGCTGCTGTTATAGTTCCACCATGCAGCTCTACCAGGTTGCGAACTATTGCTAATCCCAATCCCAGCCCGCCAAATTTTCTGGTTGTACTGCTATCGGCTTGACGAAAATATTCAAATACGTGGGGGAGGAATTCAGGGGAAATCCCTTGTCCAGTGTCTTTAACTTGAATCTGTGCTGAGTGGGAAGTCAATTCCCTACTCGACGATAGGCTGACTTCCACAGATCCGTTAGGGGGAGTGAACTTGACAGCGTTCGAGAGTAAATTCCCTACAACTTGCTGTAGGCGATAATAATCGCCTGACACTTTACCAACATTAGGGTCAAGCTGTATTTTGAGCTGGATGGATTTGCTTTCTGCGATTAACCGGACTGTTTCTAATGCAGCATCAATTACAGATTCTAGGTTAACAGTGGCAAAAGTCAGGTTCAACTTACCGCGAATAATTCGGGATACATCCAGCAACTCATCAATTAATTGAATCTGCAATTGAGTATTTCTTTCGATGGTTTCTAAGGCCCGATTGGTAGTAGCTTCATTAAATTTGCGGCTTTTGAGTAGCGATGACCAGCCTAAAATTGGGTTGAGGGGCGATCGCAATTCGTGGGAGAGAATGGCAAGAAACTCGTCTTTGTTTCGGTTTGCCTGTTTGAGTTCCTCTGCTTGTTGTCTAAGTGTCTGTTCTAATTGCTTCCTTGGGGTTAAGTCCAGAATAAAACAGATCCAAGATGGCGGATCTTTCTCTACCAAAGCACCACCAATTAGGATGGGAATGCGCGAACCATCTTTGCGGATATATTCTTTTTCAAAAGGATTACATACTCCAACCGTTAAAAGTTGCTCTATCCCCTGCTCATCAAGAGCGTGATATTCCGGTGGAGTCATCAGTTTTCTGCGTACTTTACCTGCTAAGAGTTCCTTTCGCGTATAACCCACCATTTCTAAAAAAGCCTCGTTTGCCTCAGTAATATGGTCAGGTGTAGCGAACATAATGCCAATAATATTGGAATCAACTAAGCGCCTTAATTGAGTTTCACGCTGGCGCAAATCATTTTCTATCTGTTTACGCCCAGTAATATCCTGAGCAGTACCCATCATCCGAACTGGCTGATCGTCGGCTTCGTAAAAGACACGACCTTTAGCAGCAATCCAATGAATACTACCATCAGGCCAAAGGCTGCGGTATTCAATGTCATACTCAACCTTTTCCTGAAAACAACGGGCGACCGCTTCATTGAGGCGTTGACGATCTTCTGGATGTATGCAGTTGAGGAAAAGCTCATAGCTCATTTCGACTTCTGGGGCTAGTCCAAATAGCTCTTTACATTTCTCTGTCCAAACTAACTCGTTGGTGGTAATATTCCAAAACCACATACCCAATTCCGCAGCAGTAGTGGCTAACCGAATCCGTTCTTCACTCTCACGCAGGTTTGTTTCAATTTGCTGGCGATCGCGCAGCGCAGCTTGCTGTTCGGTAATATCAGTACTAGCACCAACAATCCTAACTACCTGACCATTTGCATCCCGAACAGCAAAACCCTGGTCTTGCACCCATACATAGCGACCATCTTTGTGACGGATTCGATACTCAATGCTATAACGGTTGCCATTGGCCATACTAGCCATGAACTGGTCATTAACTCTTTGTTGGTCATCGGGGTGGATGAGTTTTTGCCACCACTCGAAGGCGGGTTCAGCTTCTTGTTGTGTGTAGCCAAAAACCTGGGTTAAACCCTGAGTTCTTTCCACAGTACCTCTGTGAATTTCCCAGTCATAGATTAGACAATTAACCGCCGCAGCTGCTAGCTCAAACCTTTCATTACTTTGCCGCAGCGAAATTTCTATGTGTCGTCGCTCTGTAATATCGAAAGAAATGCCTAAAAGATATTTCGGGAATCCCTCAACAGTTTTGCTATATACAGTGTCATAGCTACAAAACCAACGCCACTCTCCATTCGCGTGTCGAATGCGGTACTCAAAGCTGAGGACTTCGCCTGGACGAGCAGAATTAAATCTTTCAAAATAAGCAGGGAGTTGAGCTAAATCTTCAGGGTGTAGAAGTTGGATAAATAAATCCTTTCCCATTGCCTGGATTTCTGTTGGTGTGTAGCCCCAACCTTGAGCAATTTCGTAATTAACATAAGAATTTCGCTGCTCAATGAGGTCGTATATGTAAAGTATCCCCGGCAGAGTACCAGCAATTTGTTGGAACAAACGTTGACTATCCCACAGTATTTGAGATTTATTTGCATCAACAAGAGAGGCAGCAGGAACAATACTCTCAGCTTCTAGCTGCAACCAACTTTCTTCTTCAACTTGTTGAATATCTTCAGTACAGTTACATTTTTCCTCAAGTTGTGCGTGCTTAAATTCTGTAATATCCGAAAAAGTTGTGACGATCGCAAAGGGAACGTTTACTCCAGCTTGGAACAGAGGTTGTGAAGACAACAATAGCCAGACTAGCTGACCATTTGGCTTATAAAAGCCACACATTACATTCAAGCAAGGTTTACCTGTTTTCTGAGCAGCGATCGCCGGGTGAGTTTCGCTAGTTAAAGGAGAGCCATCTTCATGAAGAAATTGCCACTTGGAATCGAGTAAATTCTGCCCTACAAGCTGTTGAGCGGTTAGTCCCAAAATGCGATCGCAAGCTGCACTGCAAGCCTGGATAGTACCATCCGCCAACTGAAGCACCATTCCCTCTTCTCCACTGGCTAAGAGCGAATAATTGGCTTTTTTACTAACTTGCCGATGCAGCAGCTTTTCATTAGCCAGCTGGTTTTGGGACTTTTCCGCGTCTGGCATTCTGTAAAGTTAAATAAATTTAAAGTTAATTTAATATTCAACGGCTTGTACTTACATAAATTTTAGCCTTATTTCTTCCATTTTTAGGCAAAATATTACTATCTAGTCGGCTTTCCCAGTTTCCGATCAGTCTAAATCTAGAAAGCTATCCAGGAAAGGGTATTAAGATTATGCCGAATCAACATTAAGTATAAACAAAGCAAAGATTATTACACGATTAACATTATGTACTAATTTTTTAGTTAAAAATTTAAATTCTTTGTGATATATTTCTGTAATCTACAATACCCGTAATGTAGATAATATTGTCAGAGATTTTAAAATTTAGTATTATGTCTAGTCAAGAGCCAAATTCTAATCAAGCATTTCAGCAAACACAGGCTACCGGAACAAAGAAGAGGAAACTACAACCTCCTCCAGACATCAAAAAACCAAAGAAAACCGAATAAAAGCTTTATAGTCAGTTGTAGAGACTTAATTTAAATTAAGTCTCTAAAATCAATTGTCATAAAAATAAATCAGCTTATACCAATCCTATGGGAAGCGGCACAAAATTAACCTTGATAAAACAAGAAGCTTAAGCTCCTTGTTCTATACAACGTCAAAAATAATCGGTATTATTTATTTTTCGCTTGAGTCTTTGCCTGTTCTAAAGCTATTTCTTTAATAGCCTGATATGAATTAACATTTGAAGTCCCTTCAATAGCTTTAACTGCCAAATCCTGAACTTGCTTGAGAGCAGATTCAAGTTGTTTAGAAAGATTTTGAATCCGCGTCTCTTGATTAGTAATAGTTTGTTCTAGAGATTGCAGCCTTTGTTCATAGAAACGCTTTTGCCCTTCCACTTCCTTAGAATATAAATCTGATTTTACTTTCGCCTGATAGTGGGCAATGCCTTTGCCTTCTTCTGTAGCTTTTTTGATAGCTGCTTCTTTATCTTTCGGGAAAGCCTCTACCTTCGCTTTTAATTCTTCAAATTGTTTCTCTCTCTCAGAAATTGCTTTCTCTCGTTCAGCCCATTGTTTCTCTGTCTCTTGTAGTAATTCTTCTAGTTGTTTATATAGTGCTTTCTGCTCTTGTTCGTATTCGTCACTTTGCAATTGTCGTTGGAGTTCTAAATTATATTTATACTCTGATGCATCACGTTGTCGAGTTTTCTTCAAGTTTTCATTCCGTTCTTTTATAGTCCGTTGCTGTTCTTCCTGTTCTTTCCCCCAAATATTTCTTTGTTCTAGTATTTCTTGGAATAACACTTCGGAACGCTGGTTATATTCTTCCTGATAAGCTTTCGTATTATCTTCATAAGATTGGATGAGAGTATCCAAGATATCATCAGAAATTTCTAAATTGTGCAGCTGTGTTAATTGTTGGATTTCCTCTTCTAAATTTCGCCTAATTTCTTCCAAATTAGAGGCTTTTGTGGTTAGCTGTTCCGATAATTCATTAGCAGCACTGCCAAAACCTAATTGAATCTTTGCCAAGCTTTCAATTGTATTGTTCATCTTCTGTTGGACGCTAGAAAGCTGATTCATAGCTGTTTTTTGTTCTAATTTAGGCTGTTCTTTAGTTCCAGACTGGTTTTCTTTGGCAACTTTTTCAAGTTCCAATTTCAGCGCTGCTTTTTCTTTAGCTAACTCCTCAAATGCCTGAAGAATTTCTACTTTAGTATTCTTATCAGTCGGCTTTTTCACCACCACAACAAACCTCCTCTTCAGGAATTAAAAATGGTTAAGATGCTACAAACTCGTAACTATTTAGGGTTAGAACTACCAAAAGCCCTCATAGCTAAGTCTTGTGCTTGTTTTAATGCAGTTTGCAATTGAGCAGAGATACCTTCTATTTGCTCAGACTGTTTCTTAATTGTTTCTTCCAGAGATTGAATTTTTTGCTCATAACTCTGTTTGTTAGATTCCCATTCTCTCTCAAATAAATCAGCCTCAATTTTAGCTTTTTGGCTTGTTTCTTTAATTGCTTCTTCTCTAGCTTTCTTTACGGCCTCTTCCAGCTCGTTCGGAAATGTAGTTACCTTTTGTTCATAGTCTGCAAACAGTGGTTGGCGTTCAGCGAATATCTTTTCTCGTTGTGCCCAATCTTTCTCTTTCTTTTGAGAATTCTCTTGTATTTCTCTTTGTTGTTGGCGCTTTATCGCTTCGTAACTATCTGTATTCAGTTTACGAGTAGTTTCTAACTTATACTGAGATTCTTCTTGTTCTTGCTGGCGCTCTTTGACTAATAAATCGTTATACTCTTGGAGTTTTTCTTCATACTCGGCTTGCTCTTTTTGCCATTCTTTCCGCCTGATTGTAATTTCTTTTTCTAGTGCTTCCCTTTTGCTGATAGTATCTTGTTCTAGGGTTTTTAATTTTTCTTGGTGTTCTTGACTTAAAATGTCTAGAGTATCCGCTACAACTCTGATTTGTTGAAGCTCTTGTAAGCGTTGAGTTTCAATTTCTATAGCTCGGTTCAATTCATCTAACTTAGAATTTTCCTGAGCTAGTTTTTCAGATAACGCATTGAGAATACTGCCAAATTCCAATTGTAAATCAGCTAAACCTTTGACAATACTATCAACCGTATATGCAGAAGCTGCTTGCAGAATTTCTTGACTTTTTGCCTTGTCTGCTTCCTCTTGTTTGGTTGCTATTTTAGATTCCAGCTTTTTTCTTTGGATAATAATTTGTTGAAATGCTTGCATTAGTTGTTGTTTGCTGTCCTTGACTCCAACTGTAGTCATCTTCCAACTCCCTTCAATAGGCAAATGATTTATTGGGTAGCAAGCCATACCAATGACTACCCTATGCAGACATCAGAGTAGCCTTTAAATCAACATTTTTCACGCAGTGGAAATACTGAAATGATCGATATAGGACACTTAGGTGGTACGAATTTTCCACAGTTATGTCCTGCTATTTTTTAGGTATAGTTTTCCCTTTGAGATTTAATAGTACTTTTGTACTAAGATAAATATACCTAACCTCATCTCTTCTTGTCAAGACAATGCTTTATATAATTGCGCCACCCAACAAAGTATTAAAAGCTGGCAATCATGGTGATTTAGGAGAATGATGTTGAATGTGTTACTTTTTGTAAAGAAAATCTAAAAGAATTAACCCTAGTAGAAGCGCCGTCGCACTAAGGCGAGATAATAAGTTTAATCATGCTAATTGATACAAGCACAGTCCCAGACTTTTGTGATATCAATGTATACCACTGAATCGACCAAATACTCTGCCAGAACGGAAATTGGACAAACCAGCCGTATTCTAGTAGTAGAAGATGAAGAATTAATCCAGGAAATGCTAGCTGTAGCCCTGGAAGAAGAAGGTTACGGGGTGATAACTGCACCCGATGGGCGATCTGCTATAGAGTATCTCAAAAGTTTTGAAAGCAACTCAGGGGAAGTTCCCTTTGATTTGATCATTCTTGATTTGATGCTGCCGCAAATCAATGGGCTAGATATATGCCGTTTGCTGCGTCATCAAGGAAACCCAGTACCGATTTTAATGCTCAGTGCTAAGGGTAGTGAAACTGACCGCGTTCTGGGGTTGGAGGTGGGAGCAGATGACTACCTGACCAAACCTTTTAGTATGCGTGAGTTAGTTGCTCGTTGCCGCGCTTTACTCCGCCGCCAACGCCTAAGTAATTTACCACAACTACCAGTATTAAAATTCAAAGATGTTACCTTAAATCCTCAAGAATGTCGGGTGCTGGTTCGTGGTCAAGAGGTGAGTCTTTCACCTAAAGAGTTCCGCTTGCTGGAATTGTTTATGAGTTACGCCCGGAGGGTATGGTCGCGTGAACAATTACTAGATCAGGTTTGGGGGCCAGATTTCGTTGGTGATAGTAAAACCGTAGACGTTCATATTCGCTGGTTGCGCGAAAAATTAGAGCAAGACCCCAGTCATCCCGAATATATTGTGACTGTACGAGGTTTTGGCTATAGGTTTGGATAATTAGTTTAGATAGTTGTTAGTTTTTAGTAGTCACCAACAAACTAACAACTCAAATGCTTTTATTGGGATTTTTTCTGGGTTTAGCAGTAGGCATTGGGTTTTGGATTTGGCAACAGGTTCAACTTAACCGCTACCTGGGGCGCTTATTCCGACCGTTAACCTCGCATTCTGACAAGAAGGGACTGCTGCTGATTCCTGGGTTATGGCAGGAAATAGCGATGGTGAAACAGCAACGGCAAGATTTGCAGCAATCATTGCAAACTTACCAAGACTTGCTAGATTTTGCACCAGTGGGATATTTGCAGGTAGATGAGGAAAATCAGCTGCTGTGGTGTAATCGGCAGGCGCAGGAAATTTTGTATCTGCAAAGGTGGCAACCAGAAGAAGTACGCTTACTACTAGAGTTAGTACGGTCTTACGAACTTGACCATTTAATTGAGCAAACTCGCGATCGCCAAAAACCACAGACGGGAGAATGGATTTTTCATCCATCTTTTGATGATGCGGCAGAAATGTCAACAATCAAATCTCTGGCTTTGCGGGCATCTAGTTTGCCTTTACCTAATGGACAAGTAGGAGTATTTTTAGAAAATCGTCAACCCCTATTAGACATAAATCAAGTACGCGATCGCTCTTTTTCTGATTTAGCCCACGAACTTAGAACGCCCTTGACTTCGATTCGCTTGGTGGTGGAAACTTTACAAATCCGCTTGGAACCACCTCTAAATCGCTGGGTTAACCGTTTGATGCAGGAAGTTGATCGGCTGATTAACTTAGTGCAAAGCTGGTTAGACTTGACCCAAATGGAAGCAAACCCAACCATGCAATTGCAAGCCAAAGCTGTAGAATTGCGATCGCTAATTACATCTGTTTGGGAAACACTAGAACCTCTAGCACAGCGCCAACATCTATCTCTTTCTTATTCTGGCCCAGAAAATCTTTGGATTAAAGCAGATCAAGCCCGGATTTTCCAAGTTTTTCTCAACTTGCTAGACAACAGTATTAAATACAGTCCTCCTTCTACAAGTATTCGTGTTGAAGCGAAAATTTTATCAACAAAAGATAATGATGCTACTTCTCCAATTCTAGAAATAAATCTTATTGATTCTGGAGTCGGGTTTTCTGAGGCAGATTTACCCCATGTTTTTGAGCGATTTTATCGAGGAGATAAGGCGCGAAGCCATTCCCCACAAGATAGTAACTCCATCGGGGCGATCGTTGGTAATGGATTAGGATTAGCGATCGTTGAGCAAATTCTGATCGCCCACGGTGGCTCAATCAAAGCTATGAACCATCCAGAAACTGGTGGTGCGTGGATGCAACTTCAATTTCCTGAAGTTATGGCAAACTCCTTAAGCCAAGACTATAGTTAGTAATATCTTCACCTTTAAGACAACAAGTGTGAAAGCTGTCCATTATGGTTCCAATCCTCAAAGACCCGAACTAGCACGCGCCATTAGGCGCTTAGAACGGGACGTATTACGCATGGGTGCTTTGGTAGAACAATCATTTCGCCTCAGCCACCAAGCGTTATTTGCTCGTAACTTAACAGCAGCAGAGGAACTTCCTCTATTAGATAAAAAGATTGATCGCTTTTATCGTCAAATCGAATCAGATTGTACGGCGATTATGACGCTGAAAGCGCCTACGGCTCAAGATTTGCGCTGCTTGAGTGCCTTTATGCAACTGGTGCGAGACTTAGAGCGCATTGGCGATTATGCTGAAGATTTAGCTGAAATTGCGATTAAAATTTTTCCTTATGCGCCTCATACGTGTTTATCTGAAATTGAAGCCATGTCCCTTCACGCACAGGCGATGCTAGCAACTAGCTTGAAGGCTTTAGGAGATTTCGATGAAGGCGGTGGTCGCCGTTTAAAGCACCTAGATGACACTGTAGACGATGCTTACGATCGCGTTTATCAAACTTTAGCCCAACAACGGGATGTACCTGGTGTAGTCGAGCCAATTTTGCTGCTAGCACTGGCAATTCGTTGTCTGGAACGGATGGCAGATCATGCAACTAATATCGGTCAGAGGGTAGCATATATAGTCACCGGTCAACGCTCTTAATTGACGGTTCATGAGTCAGGTCGCTTCGCTCCAATTAAAAATTAAAAATTATTAATTAAAAATTGCAAGACGATCGAGGATGAGCTTGCCGCCGATGCTATTAGTGGGGGCTTATACCCCAAATTAATTAATTAAAAGTTATTATCCTTTTTAATTTTTAATTAAAAAAAGGTCAACTGCCTAAAGTCACTACCTCTAGCTTCCCCCTCTTTTTAAGACTATCCATTACCCGGATCTGTCTTAACATTTGCGATAGCGATCGCTTTTGTTTTTCTAACCCTGATTAGTTAGTCGTTAATTCTCAATAAAAATGCAGTATTAGCAAGAATATTAAGCGAGAATTTATCAAGTATGCCTAATCCCTAAGTCTCTCAGATGCTTATAAAAGAAGGACTAAAAGATTGTAAAAAAGGTGTGATTAACGTATAGCTTTTTAAGTACATGGCTGTTTTAGCCTACAACAATTTTGCATAAAAAGTACTGAAGAACGAGAAAATGTTGGGCTTTGATAGTTGGCAAATTATAGGCATTAAATTTTAATTATTACCACAAAATTATCGACAATAATTATAAAAATGGTAACTTTTAATTCAGTTTTTTAGAGGCTTTTTTAGAGTTTGGATATCACGTACAAGCCAAAATATAATTACTGCTATAGTTGGTAAAACCGTTAAAAAATCATACAGTCGGATACCTCGTAGTAGATAGTAAAAAACAGTACTGCTACTACAAAAGAGGATGCTAGTAATCACGAATCTTTTTGAATTGGAATCTATGTTTAAAGCTACAATTGCCAGCAGCACAGAGGAATACCAAGAGCAATACCAAGGAGCAGCAAACAAAAATAGTATTAAGGTAATCCATCCTATATTTGTACTAAAACTAGTTGTAGAATATGTTTTTTTCAAATATGGTTTTACCAGAATAATTAAATAAGAAATTACAAATATAGAAAAGATTATAGGTTTAAATTTTGAGAATACAGTTGCTTGAAAAGTTACAGGAAGGTTTAGAAATTTATAACTTAGTACATTCTTAATCAAAGAATATAAAGAACCGCCTACTCTGTCTTTAACGCCAGGATTAAAAAGGCTTGTCCAAGCATCGACTGAAGGTAAGGCTATCAAAGAAGTTGCAAAAATTATAGCTACAGAGATAAAAATGGCACTAAATAAAATTTTCCAACGCTGTTGCTTAATCAAATAAACAAAAATTAGAGGCAACCAAACAATTGGTAATGTTTTAATTAGAAAACCAATCCAAGCTGTAACAATCGCAGCTAGATAATTATAGTTTTTAAGACATATTATTAAAATAATTAAAATGGTAGAAATTAAGACATCTATATGGGCATTTGTAACCTGCTCATACAGAAGTAATGGGCTAACTAAATATGCAGTTGTTACATTAAGTTTATGAGGAGAGTTTTTTAAATGCCCCCAAATTAAGTAACTATTTAATATATGGAATAAAAGACAGATTAATTTAAATACATAAATTCCTAAACTAGGAGTAATTGCAACGAAAAAGGCAGAAAACATAAAAAATAGTTGAGATATAGGTCCATAAGTAGAAGTCTGTTTCCAAACAAGAAATGGAGACAATTCTGAGGTAAATGTGCTTGCAGGATTCAGAAAAGGGTTAATTCCATTTAGATACATCAAACCATAATGTATGTATAAATTAATATCAGTAGTTATAGGATAACCTGCAAAGGCAATTAACAGAAAAAATGAACTGTTTTTTAAAATTTTTATAAAGGTTATATCTTTTTGCTTATTCTTGTTTATTATTAGCCACACAACATATATAATATTTAAAAAAAGGTATTCTATGCCTGTTCTTATTTGGTCAAAATTGTTGTGGAAATCAGGTAAATATCGACCTGTAGCATTACCTAAAGCATCAATATAAAAAGAATAAGCTCTAATTGCTAATTCTCCAAATAATATTAATGACAAAATCATGGCGAAACCTAATAATATTTGGTTTTTCTTACTATTAGATAAAATGTTTGCGTTTAGCATAAGCATAAATACAATAAAGAATTAATCATTCATTAACAATATAAAATGGTTTAATACCAAGGCAACTACATATTTTGAATGAGAAATCCCTCATCTAAATAAAGACCTAAGTAATCCCATTCAGTACCGCTTATTGCTAATAACTTAAGCCTTCGCTATTTAGTCTGTAGAACTCAACCAAACCATAAATCCTTATTCTATAGTTTTAATTTTGTCAATAAAATTTGAGATGCGTTTACCCTGAGTTTAATACAGGTCTTTAAATCCAAAATTAAAATGAAGCTAGGTGTTGACCTTGCTAGTCTTAAACACTTCAAGTTCCAATCCAATTTCCAATTGTATTATGATTATTTATAATAATAATTTATTTGAAATTGAACAATTTTATACAATTGAATGCATCTTACGCAAGAGTACTATAAAGTTAATTAGGAAAACTGAACATCTTCAATCATTACTCGCTCGCAAAACTCAAAAAACAATATAGCAATTAATACAGCAATCCTAAATCATTCGTGAGATGTATAGCAATTTTAAACCATTTCTGATAAAATTCAATACTGAAAAAGTAACTAAAGTCATGTTTGCGACTAAGTATAGGGTGTGTCATGTGGATAGAATCAATAACAAAGCTTAATTGAAAACAGCCAAGATAATGGTGACATTAAACGAGCAAATGCAGTTAATATGCCATGTGGATACAGTCATGAAGTAATAATGCCAATACAT
The DNA here is from genome assembly GCF_014698055.1 of Nostoc sp. FACHB-133. NCBI lineage: Bacteria > Bacillati > Cyanobacteriota > Cyanophyceae > Nostocales > Nostocaceae > Nostoc > Nostoc sp. FACHB-133. The sequence continues at coordinate 167,106 of NZ_JACJSH010000008.1, read as the reverse complement.
AGGTGTTTCGAGTTGTTTCATCAGTCAATGAAAAAAATCATTTTTTCAAAGGGTAACTTAAGGTTTAAAGCTTACACATAAAGGAAGTTATGGACTTCTGAATATATAAAACGTGCAGAGATAATAGACAAGGGTTTTAAACCCAACCTCCGTTCAGAAGGCAGGAGGCAGATGTCAAACTTTTCAGAACATCTAAATGTAACAAAAAACTTTGGCTAACCAGGTTCAGTCAATAAAGCGCGCAGATGTTCGACTCTATTTCCTTTAGTCTTTACAGATAAATGTGAAATTATGAAGACAAACTCATCCAACTCTCTGTTAGCAGTACCAACGGGCCCACTAAAGATTTCAGAGTTGCCCCCTAATAATGTGGGTATAACTGGTGAATCTATTCATTTATCTCTAGTAATTCCCACTTATAAAGAGCGTGACAACATCCAAAATGTGGTTAGTATATTGAGTCAGTTACTTGATGAATCAATTCCAAGAAACTATGAACTAATTGTGGTAGACGATGATAGCCCAGACCGAACTTGGGAGATAGCACAATCCCTGACAACAGAATACCCTCAATTGCGGGTGATGCGACGAGAACAAGAACGGGGGCTATCTTCGGCAGTGATTCGTGGGTGGCAAGCAGCTACGGGAAGTGTGTTAGGGGTAATTGATGGAGATTTGCAGCATCCACCAGAGGTGCTAATGCAACTGTTGCGTAGTGTTGAGCAGGGAGCGGATTTGGCAGTAGCTAGTCGTCATGTTGAAGGAGGCGGTGTTAGTAGCTGGAGTGTTGTCAGACGTTTATTGTCTCGTGGCGCTCAATTATTAGGCTTGGTTATTTTACCGGGAGTACTGGGCAGAGTTTCTGACCCGATGAGTGGTTATTTTATGGTGCGTCGAAGTGCGATCGCTAATGCAACACTCAATCCAGTGGGATACAAAATTCTCTTAGAAGTAATCGGACGCGGAAAGGTAGATGAAGTTGCCGAAGTTGGATATGTATTTTGTGAACGCAAAGAGGGTGAAAGCAAAGTTACATGGAAACAATACATAGATTACATTCACCATTTAGTAAGGTTACGGTTAACCGGAGGTAATAAAAAACAAAAACTTACTCAACAAACAGGTTTCCCCATTGGCCGATTTATCCGCTTTGGCTTAGTAGGACTGAGTGGGGTATTTGTGGATATGACAATTCTTTATTTACTCAGTGATCCCACTACCTTGGCTTGGCCCCTGACACGCAGCAAAATTATCGCTGGTGAAATTGCGATTTTAAATAATTTTTTGTGGAATGACGCTTGGACATTTGCTGATGTCAGCGCCAGACAGCAAGAATGGCATCAACGCCTGAAGCGGTTTTTGAAGTTCAATGCCATTTGCCTTGCTGGATTGGTATTGAATGTACTGGTATTAAATTTGGTATTCAATTTTCTTATTCCTAACCGTTATATTGCCAACTTTATTGCGATCGCAGTTGCTACTATCTGGAATTTCTGGATTAATTTGAAACTTAGCTGGCGTGTCACCGAAGTAAAATAATCACAACGAGATTTTAATTTTTACCTTTAGAACGAACTTAAATTTCAGGATAGAGGTAAATAAATATAGTAACAAAAGATACCTAGTAGCTAAAGTCATCCCTTTTTGGCTTGTCAAAAGGGGAAAATTGCACGCTTGTATATTGAAAGAGTGTAGTAGACCGAATTTACGCTGGTTCTAAGAAACTTGATGAGGGAGTTTCTTACTATTCTTCGCACTGCATAGCCTAAACCCAAGCGTATTGGCTTATGAAAACGGGAAATTAGAAATCTTTTTCCCTCCCCAATACATACCTACGGTGTATACATAAGTTTTAAAGACTTAGCTTAATGCGGTTTCGCTCGTTCCCATATTCCGTATGGGAACGAGCGAAACCCACCTTTTTCGGTTGAAAACTTGCTCAATCAAAATAATTTAACTAAATATTTTACTAAAAGCTTACCTATTCTTAAACTTGCACAACTAAAGTAACAGATAAACAACTGAAAAAAATTAGTATCTATCTAACTCATAGATACCTAAAACAAGAAGTTGTTTCAATGAAAAGATTTTGAGTTAGTCTCTAGCTCTCATGAGTAAAAATACACATAATTAGATACACAGGTGGATTTTGTTTTATACAAATTATTAGAGTTTCTTAATCATTTTAAATATCGAGATTCCCTGATAATTATGTAGTTACTGTTAATGATATATTCTACAACTCCTACTTCAAACTCTTCTGCCGTGTCAAATAGCTCTGCTTTTGGCGGACAATTACCCCAGCAGATATTTACCCGTAGGGAAGTAATTCCACTTCAAAATGACGTACTTTGGCGTATTGAATACGGTGCAGTTCGTACCTTAACGTGGAGTGAAGATGGAACATTCATCACTCTCGGTTATTGGGGATTAGGGGATCTGATTGGCTATCCTTTATCTAGGGTCAAGCCCTACCAAATTGAATGTCTCACAGGCGTGGAAGTAAGCATTGTACCGCCTCATTTATGGCATCAAGATATTAATGCTTTGTTGTCCCATATTCAACAGGCAGAGGATCTACTAAGTATTGTGCATCGAAAACCAATTTCGCTACGCTTATGGCAATTTTTGGTGTGGTTAAGTGAAAAATTTGGACGTGATGTAGATAAGGGGAAACTAATTGATTTAAATGTTACCCATCAAGATATTGCTGAAGTATTAAATACCACGCGAGTAACAGTTACCCGCCTCTTACAGCAATTGGAGGAAGAAGGAACAGTTCTACGTCATAAACGCCGCATTATTTTGCGTTTACCAAATAAACTAATTAAAAATTATGGTTCAGCAGTATGTTAGCTGAATTGCTTGTAAAATTCACAGAGTGTAATGTATAATCGTGTCTGTGATTGTGTGTGGAATTCCCGAAAGTAAAGTGCTATAAGCGTTTTGCAGTGGTCGGGTTATTTAGGTGTGAGTGAGAGTATAAACATGACAAAACGATTCTGGAATCTTTTTAAGGTTAGTCCAGTTATTGTAGCTGCGACATTTTTTGTTGCTAATAGCGCTTTAGCTGCTGAAGTCAACGAACAAGTAACAAATGCTGCCCAGTTATCTGAAGCTCAAGACTCTAATGATATGAGTCAGGTAACATCAGTTTCGCAATTTTCAGATGTGCAACCCACGGATTGGGCATTCCAAGCTTTACAATCTCTAGTTGAGCGCTACGGCTGTATTGCAGGTTATCCCAACAGTACCTATCGTGGGAACCGTGCTTTGACCCGTTATGAATTTGCCGCAGGTTTGAATGCCTGTTTAGATAGGGTTAACGAACTGATTGCTACAGCTACTGCTGATTTAGTTAGCAAACAAGATTTAGCTACTTTACAGCGCTTACAAGAAGAATATTCTGCTGAATTAGCAACTCTGCGCGGTCGTGTGGATGGACTAGAAGCCCGCACTTCTGAACTTGAAGCTAATCAGTTCTCCACTACCACCAAGTTGGTTGGGGAAGCAATTTTCAACGTGTCTGATGTTTTTGGTGAAAATAGGGCTGATACAGATGCCAACCCTAACAATAATCCAGACTTAAACAGCAACACTGTTTTCTCTGATCGGGTGCGTTTGAACTTGTACAGCAGTTTCACTGGTAAAGACCAGTTGCAAATCCGTTTAAATGCTGGCAATATCGTTTCCAACGTTGGTAGTGTTGTTGGTGGTGTTGCAAGCGGTAGTGGTACCAACATGACCCGATTGGGTTATGACGGTGATACCAACAACTCTGTTGCGATTGATAAAATCAACTATGCTTTCAACTTCACTGATGCAGTGCGTGTCAAGATTGACGCTAGTGGCGGTGAATTGTATGAAAACGTAAACACCTTTAACCCTGACTTTACAAGCTCTGGTAGAGGCGCGCTCTCTCGATATGGACGTTTCAGCCCCATCTACCGTCAAGGTCAAAATGGTGCTGGTTTGACTGTTACTTTCAATCCTAACGAAGCTATCAGCTTGACTGGTGCTTATTTAGCACCTTCAACTGGTAATGGTGTTTTTGGTGCTAATAATCCCGGACTTAGTAACGGTCTGTTTGATGGCGATAACACTATCTTTGGTCAATTAACTTTCAAACCCACCAAAGCCTTCAATATTGGTTTGACCTACGCCCGTAGTTACTTCGCTGGCAATGCTGCCAACAGCCTTTTCCAAGGTACAGGTAGCACCTTTGCCAATAACCCCTTTGGAACTGGTGCTCGTACTGAATCTAACAACTATGGTGTAGAAGCGACATTCCAACTTGGCTCTAACTTGGCTATTAGTGGTTGGGGAGGTTATACAACTGCTGATGCTAGGAGTGGTGTTAACGTTGGTAGAGATGCAGACCTTTGGTACTGGGCTGGATCGCTTGCTTTAAAAGACTTCGGTGGAGAAGGCAACGTTTTAGGTGTTATCTTTGGTCAACCACCCAAAGTTACTGGTGGCAGCATCAAAACAGTTAATAACTTAGACACCGATACCTCTTATCACTTAGAGGGTCTTTACAAGTTCAAGGTTTCTGATAATATCCAGGTCACGCCTGGCTTGTTGGTAATCTTCAATCCTGAACACAACGACGCTAACGATACCATCTATGTAGGTACTCTGCGTACTACCTTCACCTTCTAAAATTGGTGATGGCAAATAAAGCTCAGAATTAGATAAACAAAAGCCCGCCTTGAGGTGGGCTTTTGTTCAGGGAAAAAATTAGCTATGTAGGATTATAATCTGGCTGATTGGATATATCTTTAGGGGGGCGATCGTTACTCCAAGCCCACCACACAGTAGCACAGTGGCAATAATAGAACTCTTGCCATTTGCGACGACGGTCTTCTGTAAGTACAGGCGATCGCCGATTTAGCCAAACTTTTTCAGCTTCTCGGCTAGTTGAGTGGCAATTAGGACAGCAAAATTCATAAGCGTGCATTGCCTGATTCGTCCATTCAGGTGGGAGGGTAGCAAAAGCGTCCATATCGTTACAGTAATATCAATGGTTATCCAAAACTTAAGGTTTTGAACTTGGGGCAAACGGATACTATAAAATCCCGCCACACTATCAAACTGCTTTATCAATATTCTTATGGCTTTGTCTAAGCTATTTACAAATCGCCATTTACAGAGGTTTTCACTAATAGAATAACTATTTAGAAAGATTGCGATAGCATCTCACAAATCAAAGGTTAACACAAATGGTAACTAAAATAATTACTATGCACATTATGGCTAATAATTAAATTTATGGAGCCAAATGTTGAAATTCGCCGTTTATTAGATGTAATGCCTGCTTCTGGCCGGATGACGACAAAAATTGTTAGTAAGCCGGAACAGGCAAAAGTGATTGATGCGTCCTTTCCCCAACCCTGGAATCAGACGCGACCAATATATATTAATTTCGATTTATGGCGTTACCTAGCAAAAGCGCAACGAGATTTGCTATTGTTGCAGATGGTTAGCTGGTTGACGGGGGTGAAGTGGTTTAAACCCAACATTTATCAAGGTGTCGTGCTAGTGGGGATGTTAGGTGGCTTATTAGAAGCATCACAGTCAGATGTGGTGGGTGTAGCCATAGCTGGAGGATTAAGTGCGATCGCTGCTTTTCGGATCTGGCGCACTAATAAATCTCAAGAGTCAGAGTTAAATGCCGATGCAGCAGCAATTCGCATCGCACAACGGCGCGGTTATTCAGAAGCTGAAGCAGCGCAGCACCTATTGTTGGCAATTGAAGCGGTAGCAAAAATTGAAGGGCGTTCTGGTTTAAATTTTACTGAGTTGATTCGTTGCCAAAATCTCAGAGCGATCGCAGGCTTATCACCAGTGGGTATGCCAGAAAGTTATGATAAGTAGAATAAATGTCTCTGTTGGCAATTTGTAGCAATGTATGGGTTTATGCCAGCGTTCGCTCCCACAACATCTAAAATTAGATGAGGTTTTTGTGTTGTCTAAGCTTAATTTCTAGCATCATAATTTATACTTTTTTATCACTACAGCAACCTTTTAGCCACAAATACGACTTTGTGCATTTAGTTCAAAGGTTCTAAGGGAATGCAATACATGAGCTTCTAGCTAGCTGCAAAGCATGGGGCTATTCTACACTGGAATCAGAGAATGTGTGTTTAACTGACTTAGATGTAAAAAACTGGGGAGTTTTGTCATACCTTCTCGGCGTTGCTTATGAAGTGCTTACCTAGTGTGGTAAAACTTAACTTAAATTCTGTCAGTTACTAGCGGAGTTGATAGGAATGGGTACTTTAATTGTTATTGGCTTGATAGGGGTTTACGGAGGTGGCGTTTGGAAATTTTGGAATGGATTTGGAAGGACTAATTTTAATCCAACTTTGACCAATCGCATTGGTTTATCCTTGCTATGGCCAGCTTTGTTTATTACGAATCAATCCTATCGTCGAAACTTTAGAAAAGCGTTGAAGGGCTAGAGTTTAGTATTAAGTCTAACGTCATCTAAATGTGACGGTGGCGTATATCACAATATCAATCTAACCCATCAACCCCCTTTCCCTACTAGGGAAAGGGGGTTGTCTTTGATCATCTTCGAAGCAGAGGAATTAGGGAAGGAATCAATTCGTAGTGTTTACAAGTGGAAAGTATTTTCGCTGATGAATTTACAAATTATTTGCCATTGGTCAGTAGATGGATTGCTGCGCCTACAGCTGCACCGTCAACAGCATTCCCAAGTGTATCTCTGCTATCGCCAGTAACTACGCCGGTCACTGCGCTAGCACCTGCACCGACTCCAACATCTTGACCAATGTTCCGGTGATGGCGATTGCGAGTGTTTCTCAGACCATTTGCACCATTGACAGCTGCACCAGTGACACCACCTTTGACAGCATTGCCTAATACACTACCATTTCCCCTAACGGCTCCGGTGACGACATTGGTAACAGCCCCAATACCTGCATCTCGTAGTACTTGGTCATCAGCAGCAGCCGGTTTAGCGGGAACCAAAGTTACACCAGCTAAACTTGCAGCCATGAGGCTGGGTAGAAGTGTGCGTTTTATGATTTTATTCATTATGTTACCTTCTCAAAACATCAAACAATTGGCTAAAAACCAAAGTTACTATAGTCAGATAAAATTTGATTTTTTATCTGAACAACAAAGCAACTATTTATTGTTCGAGAACACATACATAGTCGCATTTATCAAGTCATAACGGCATCTACTGAAAGCATGAATATATATTAAGCCCTGAGAAGTCCTTGCTAATTTATTCGCTGATACTAGAGATTACACATTGACAAAATAAATTAAATATGCATTTTAGATTTTTCGTATATAAAGTTTTATTTTTCATTACTAGCAAGCGATTTTTGACGAGCATCTGTATGGGGTTTACCCTATCTATCTAAAGGTAGGTACCAAAATAATTAAACTAACTGATCTGGGTTAATATTTAATTTTCTCAGATTAGCAGCCAAGCGCTGCGATCGCATTAAAATCCTAAATCTACAGCAATCCGGTGAGCGCAAGCAAACCCAGAAAAAGCTACTGCATTCAATCCCTGACCAGGAAAAGTACTATCCCCGACACAATAAAGTCCTGGAATGGCTGTGCGATTAAAGGGCATCTTTAATAACCCCCGCAACTTACGCCTGGGAATTGGCCCATAAGTGCCATCCTGACGACCCAAAAAGCGGCGATGGGTGCGGGGTGTGCCTACCTCTAGATAATCCAATCCAGCATCTAAGCCAGGAAAAATCTTCTCTAGGCGGTCAATAATTCGCTCAGCCGCCTCTTCTTTCTTCGCTTCGTACTCGCTTGGAGAAAGTTCTTGCCAATCATCAATCCAATGAGGCGTGAAGGCATGAATGATGTGATATCCACTTGGCGCTAAATCTGGGTCAAGTAATGTGGGAATCGAAACAAAAATTGTCCCTTCCACTGCTGTCATCTTTTCCCAACCTTCCAGCAAAATATGGTGGCACTCTGTCCCCACAGGTAAAACTGACTCTTTTACCCCTATATGTAAACTCAAGAAGCTGGGAGATTTTTGATAATTCTGTTGCCATCTTTTCTCATTAAGTGGCATTTCTTCTGCTGGTACTAGTTGCTCAAACGTATCCCAGCGTGTGGCGTTAGAAACTATGCGTTTACCCCGATATACTTTACCATTCGCTAGTTGCACACCTACCGCTTTTCCCTTTTCTGTGAGGATTTTCGTGACTCTAGCTTGGTACTGAATCTTACCCCCAGCTTTCTCTAGACCTTTCACCAGTTTTTGAGCAATTTGTCCTACTCCGCCTTTGGGATAGTTAACTCCACCATAATGCCTGTCAGAAAAGACCATCCCAGCATTAATCATGGGTGTCATGTCTGACGGAACCACCGACCAGGAATAACATTCCATATCGATAAATTTTAATAGTTCGGGATCTTTGATGTAGCGTCTGGCAAAATCCCCAGCATTTTGGGGCAGATACTTAACTAAACCGAGACACGCCAAAGGATGCTGGAAAAATACCCGCAGTAAATACCGGGGTTCTTCCAACGACAGTAAATCCATGCTGTTAAGACACTTGAATACTTTTTGGCATTCGTCATAAAAGCGACGAATCCCTTTTTCTTCATGGGGAAAATGAGCAATAAGATTTTGCAAAAATTTTTCATAAACCCGGTCAACCTTCAGGTCTAAGCCTTGAGGTAAGTGATAGTGAATCTGTACCGGATCTGCGATCGCATCTTGGCTAACATTCACCGCTGCCAAAGCGCGGGTGAGTAAGTTTGTAGTGCCGTTTTGTCCCAGCCCAAAAATCATCGATGCGCCAACATCAAATCGATAGCCTTGGCGTTCAAAATAACCTGCGCTACCGCCTGGAATCAAATAACGTTCCAGCACCAGCACTTTCGCCCCCTTAGCGGCTAGTTGGGTCGCTGTTACTAATCCGCCAATACCAGACCCAATCACGATTGCGTCATTTGTCATTTGTCATTTGTCCTTTGTCATTTGTCATTTGTCATTTGTACTGAGCGTATCGCTAAAGCCAAAGCCCCGCTAACGCGTAGCGTCTGTCTGCGACACGCTGCGCGAACTTAGAGAAGTATTTGTCCTTTGTCTAGAGTCAATCAATATTTAATTTAACTAATGACAAATGACCAAGGACAAATGACCAATGACCAATGACAAATCAAAAAAAAGAGGGACGAGCCTGCTACTGCTGGCTAATCCCGTCTGCCGATCCTTAAAAGAGAGGAGAACACTGGATAATAATATAGCTTTGATTGAGAATAGATGTCAACTATTAATGAAAAAGCTTGTCAATAAATTAGAGAGTATTAATTTTAGCTGTCAGCCGGATGCAGGAAAGAGTATTATGGTGTTTCAGTTCTTGTACAATAAAAAGTCGCCTATTTCTGGCTATGACGCTACAATTGCGCGTTTATGTTCCACCCCATCCCCTGATCAAACACTGGCTGGCAGTCGCCCGTGATGCAGGCACGCCTTCAGTATTATTTCGCAGCGCCATGACTGAGTTGGGAAGATGGCTGACTTATGAAGCTGCGCGAGACTGGTTGCCGACCCAAGAAACAGCAGTGCAGACTCCTTTGGATACCTGTCCAGCAACTGTGATCGATCCGCAAATACCAGTAGCAGTAGTACCGATTCTGCGAGCTGGACTAGGATTACTCGAAGGAGCGCAGACTTTATTACCTTTAGCATCGGTTTACCATCTTGGCTTGGCGCGAGATGAAGAAACACTCCAACCTCATTGTTATCTGAACAAGTTGCCAGAAAAATTTTACCCCCAAACACGAGTGTTAATTACCGATCCCATGTTGGCAACAGGAGGGTCGATCATGGCTACAATGGCAGAATTAACACAACGGGGTGCCGATCCTTCCCTGACCCGGATTGTTTGCGTAGTGGCGGCTCCACCAGCTTTGCAAAAACTGAGTGAAGCTTATCCAGGTTTAATAGTTTACACCGCTACTATTGACGAAAAACTGGACAGTAAGGGGTTTATTGTCCCGGGATTAGGAGATGCAGGCGATCGCACATTTGGGACTTAAGCTAGTATGCAGCTAGGGCAGATAAAGATAGCATAACTACTGTAAAAGTTGCAAGGTTTGTTGAAGGCGGTAAAGATATGAGTCAACGAGATGGTTTTGGCAGTGGTTTTTTAGCAGGGGCCTTTGTAGGTGGCGTATTTGGCGGTGTTATCGGCGCACTGATTGCTTCTCGACGCAATCCAGAATTGGTAGCAGACGACGAGGTAGAACTGACGGATAACCAAGTCGAAGCGAAAAAAATAGCAGCAAAGCGCCGTCAGATGAAAGCCTCAGAAAGTGAGAGCATCGGCATAGAAACGGCTAGGCGATCGCTAGAAGATAAAATTGCCCAGCTAAATGCCACAATTGATGATGTGCGAAAGCAGCTAGGAAATGTAAATGGTGATTCACCCCAAGCCAGCAAGGATCGCACCCTCACTAAAGACTCCTGAAATTAGTTCAGGCGTGGTGAAAATGTGTTGTGTGGCTAGTAGCAAATCTGCAAACTCCATGACATAGACTAAATTAAAATTAGAAAGACAAGACCGCGTTTGACACTTAGTAGGAAACCAAGCCATCTATGAGTTTACTGATTACGACACTAGTTACCTTTGTCACCTTTTATAGCTATTTGCTAATTATCCGGGTTTTGTTGACCTGGTTCCCGACAATCAACTGGTATAACCAGCCATTTGCCGCTTTAGCCCAGATCAGCGATCCTTATTTGAATCTATTCCGCTCAATTATTCCCCCATTGGGCGGCATGGATTTTTCTCCGATCTTAGCTTTCTTAGCACTCAACTTAGCTGGCGATCTTCTGAGAACCTTAGCTCGTTTGCCATTCGCGCAAGGATTTTGATTGCTACCCAAATAAAAACTTTTGTAGAGGCGTGAATTAAAATTTGCGCCTCTACAATTTTTATTGCGTCTAAAATATTTACTGGAAAACCTCTTCTTGTGCGGAATAACGCACCGATTCCTAAATCTCAAATCTAAAATTGGTAAGCTAAAAATCTTTTAATTTGTATCCGCCAAAAATAAATTTCTTGTGGGGTGGGCATTAGTTATGCAAATTAAATGCGTTACCTACGCACTTGACCACTAAATCCAGCAGCCTTAAACTGCTTTAGCTTCAACGGAGTAGGTTGATTTGCCGGTACAGTAATTCTCAGTTGAAAATAGCTAATCCCTGGCGGCACTTCAGTAATAGAACCTAATCGAGTGCGGTTTTGCATCACTGAGTCATTGTTGGCATCATAGATGCGTCCAAAAATATCTGCGTCGTAGACTGTTTTATTAGTGCCATTTTCTGCTTTGCCAATGACAATAAAACAATTGGCGGCCGCGCTACCACTACTGATAACAGCCCCTTGTGCCAGTTCTGGCGGACAATCTTTATAAGAAACATCAAATAATTTAATCTGTGTCAAAGCTATAGCAGGGGGAGTAATCACCCACGATAGCAAGGCGATGAGACAGGAAATAAAAACGACCGTGAGTGACCGCAACCGCATACAAGACCCCGTTACTTAATCCAAAAATATGTAACTTATAACCTCAGCTTACCTGAATTTAACTACAACAGGATTGAAGACTTTAATTTAACCTTTTGTACCCACTGTTATCAGAGGTAGGATTCTTGTGATATCCGCATAGGAGTTATCAAAACTCCCCTACACACTCTAGAAAAAGTAATAATTAGGGAAATAAGCCCTCAATTGCGATTAACTTATGACACCAGATGAGATTGAAGCATCTATGCTCGCAGCCTTTAATGATTGTGATGCAGCAAGCTGTCCTCTCACTGACACGCAGAAACAGATTTTACTGCAAGTAGTCGAGCAAATTCAGGGAAATTCTATCTCTAGGGCATCAGATATTGCTAATCCTTTAGACGAACTTACGCCAGAGGAGTTAGAAGCATTTTTACAGTTTGTTAAAGATGAAGAACAGCGCAACCGCACTTGGAAAGTGCAATTACTTAATGACTGGCTGTTAGAAAATGACTCTGGAACAGTACAATTTATCCGGGAACGCTATGGTTTACAGTGGCTCAATCGTGTTGAGTCATGCCATTTTGATAAGTATTCTTATTTTGAGGATGCACTAAAGCTAAGAGTAGGCGATCGCATTGAAGTTTCCAATGCACTATGGGAATGGGTGCAAAAAGATGGGCCTTGTAAGCGCGAATGGTTTCCTTGTATGGTGATTAAGGTCGAGGAAATTAGCGATGGCGATGATTCCTCTACTAACTGCGTCGTCCGCTTCTTCAACGGCGCTGAGTATGAAATTCAAGGAATCTACGAATGGAATCGCTATAATTGGCGTTGGCCTCAAAAATAGTAGGGTGCTGAGTACTGATTAAATTTAATTGAGCCTCTGAACTGGATTCATCCACCTTTGATACTCGTTCATCCACCTTTGAACTGGATTCATCCACCTTTAATACTCGTTCATCCACTTTTGAACTGGATTCATCCACCTCAGAACTCCGTTGATGAGTCTTTGATACTCGTGAATAAGTCTTTATGCTCTGACTGCTGCTCTATGTTAATAAAATTATTGCTTAAACAACGCCCAAGCCAAAAACCTCTCGGTATGATACAACGCTAATTGATTGCTCACACCGTTGAAAACTGCATCAAAAGCGTGTTCTGCCCAAGGAATTTGTAGAAAAACCGCAGTATTACCAGAGTTATGTAAACTTTCGTACATCTGCCTGCCAAATCGCGCTTCCACCAAATGGTCACGACTGCCGTAAATTAATAAAGTTGGTGGTAAAGGGTGTGTCAAGTAATTTATGGGTGAAGCAATTTTATACTGATTAGGCAATTCTTCTAATGAACCACCTAGAAATGCCTTTAGAACAGCGCGGGTGTTGATAGGATCGGGAACTGGTGGCGTTTTGTATCCTTCAGGCAAGTTAACAGGCCCGTAATAGTTAATTACAGCCCGAATAGGTGGTGCATCTGGTTGATAAGCTGCTAGCATTGCTAGGTGCGCTCCCGCAGAACGTCCTATAAGTACCATACGTTCTGGATCGGCTTCATAAGTTGCTGCATTTTTGCGAATAAAATTTAAGGCTGTACGCACATCATCTAACTGAGATGGAAACCGATATTTAGGTGCGTGTCGATAGTCGATCGCAAATACTGTATATCCCTGATGAGCGATATATTGATTAAACTCAGAATTGGCATGAGGGTTTCCATATTGCCAAGCTCCACCATAAATTACTACCACTGCTGGATATTTCCCTACCTGTGGGGGTTGGTAAACTTCCATTTTTAAAGGCACTCCCGCAGGAGAAGCAAAAAGAATATCTTTTTGATAACGAATTTTACCTAATGCAATACCCCGAAAACAATTAACTAAATCAAAGGGATGGGTTTGCATTTTGGCCTTTACTTGGATTGGAATTTGCTCTAGATAATTTTCTCCTAATCCTTGTTTAATTGCTTTATCCATCTGCATTTGAGTCAAAGGGATATTAGCTAGCACCCATGCACAAATTAGCAATCCTATTGAACTGAAAATGGAAGCTAAACGCCGTATTTTATAGCGACGGATGTAGAAAAAAGAAAGTAATAAAGAGAGCAAATTTAATAACAATAACCAAGGGCTGACTTCTGGCGCTCCCACCGCTAGCGTGAGTAAAGACATATTTGGAGCCGGAAGAACAATCCAAGAACTAAGAAATAGATTTGTAAAACTTAGTAATAATACAAGCCATGAAAAAACTATTTGGGGTTTGAAAAACATAAATTAGAATGCGGTAATAATGACTGCAAAGTAAAAAAATAGCCCAGCGAATGGAATATCGCGGCTACACAAACTTTCGCCCTTGGCGTTACCGTTAGCAATAAAGGCAGAGGGCAGGAGGCAGGAGGCAGAAGGGAGTTCTGATTCCTGCCCTCTGCAACGACTGAAGGGAGTAAGGTCTATAAACCTCATGTAAACAAGGTTTATAGACACACTTTAAGAGCTACTTACGCATTTTCAAAAGCTATCACTAAAAGCAATCTAGTAGTTCATGTCATTAGTTTTGATGGGTTGGGTAGATTCGTAAAAGCTTAATTCTCGCATCATTTATACGAAAGCGCCAATTAACACAAATTCGCTCAGAATTGCGATTATTCTCCCAAATTGAAACCTCTTTTTCTAATGTCTCAATACTTGGAATTCTTCGTCTAAGACATTGGCGTGCAAGTACGGATAACTCACATTCAACCATATTTAGCCAACTACCATGTTTTGGTGTATGGTGAATCTCTAATTTCTTCGCAATTCGTCTAGCTTCAGATGGCTCAAATATTTCATATAAAGCACCAATAGTATGAGTATTTAAATTATCCATTACTAATTTAATTACAACAGCCTCTGGAAAGTGAACATCAACTAACTCTTTCATACAATGAGCAAAATCAACTTTGGTACGCCGCTCTGTAATCTTTAATATGTCTCCAACCTAGATATGGAGCAAAAAAGGCGAATAAATTAGAACTACCTTCTCGCTCATAAACGCAAGTCTTCTTTTTCAACTTTGCCTCGTTTTTCTTCGTTTTTCGGTGTTGCTGGTATTGGTTCATGAACATCAGAGATCAGAACAAACCAATGGACGCTCTGGGTCTATTGGTTGAGCGTATAAATCAAGTACATCTTCCATAGAAGCTACAAATTCTGAACTGATTTTTGGGATGCACCATTGCTCTTTTAGCCAAGGTTTTAACTCGTTTTTTTTAATGTACGTCCAATTGTATTTGTACTGACACTATCTATTATTTCAAGACTCACAAGTTTATCCGCCAACATTTTTAATGTCCAACGAGCGCTACCGTCCGGAGCATCTGAGCAAGTTGTTGCAATTAAATATGCTTCTGCCGTGTCAGTTATTTTTGGTGGCTTTCCACTGCGAGGACGGTCTTTCAAAGTCACTAAACTGTTCCTGGAAGTGAGAAGTTACGAAGCATTTAAGCAATTACACTTGGGAATGGCAGCAGAAATTAAGAGAAAGACGTTACTAGCAATTGCCAAAGCAGTAGGATTAAAGAATGAACAATCGCTGCTTCATTTCTTGACCGAATCACCTTGGGATGTAGAGGAAATAAGAAAACAGAGACTAAAGATAATTCTACAAATAATAAAAGGGGAAGAAATTATCTTAGTAATTGATGAAACAGGAGATAAAAAGAAGGGAAAGATAATAGATTATGTAGAGAGGCAATATATAGGTAATTTGGGAAAATAGGAAAACGGAATAGTATCCGTAAATGCTTATGGTATATGGCAAGGAATAACGTTTCCGTTACTGTTCAGAATCTACAAACCTAAAAAACGGCTCAAACCCGATGATACATACAAAACAAAGACTCAATTAGCAGCAGAAATAATTACGGAACTCCAAGAGATTGGATTTAAATTTGAGTTAGTGTTAGCAGATAGTCTCTATGGAGAGAGTGACAGATTCCTGAGTGTATTGAATCAATATAAAATGCGATTTATCGTGGGATTAGAAGTAATCACGCTGTCTGGATGGCTTCCAAACAAAGGGTTAGATTCAATAAATGGAAAGAATTTGAGCGAATTTTTACCAACGGTACTCATGAAGAACGCTACATGAGAGAAATCATATTTGGTAGGCGAAGAAATTGGATATATTGGCAAATTACGGCAGATATAACAAAGTTGCTCGATAATTCTACTTGGTATGTAATGACTAACTTATCAGATGCACCTCCGGCTGTGATTGGAAATAATTATGGTTTGAGAACGTGGATAGAATATGGCTTTAAACAGTGTAAAAATCAGCTAGGTTGGGCAGATTTTCGATTTACTGATTGCCATCAAATTGAGCGCTGGTGGGAAATTGTCTCTAGTGCCTTTTTGATGGTCATCTGACAATTTTCTGGGCGGAATCAAACAAAAGATATTGAAGATGATTCTCCAGATAAAGATTTCTTGTCAAAGTTGTGTCAACATCCTTGGTGGAATAAAATTACTGGTTGGAATCATCGACTGAATAATTTACGCTTAATGCTCCAACCATACATTTATTATTGCTTGCTTAAACCTTGGATACAACTATTTAACAATCGGTATTTACAACTTGGTTTTCAATGGTTAATTCAGATTATGAATGAGTTCATTGGTTTTGTTTTTTCTGATGCACAGTTTGAGGATTTATATTTTTCCTCTGTCTAGAGTAATTGAAGAGGGTTAACAAGCGAATTGAGTGTTTAAGCATATCCACTGATTTAGAATAGCAGAGTGTTTTTCGGTGTAGTCTTGCTAGGTAATGGCGCAAGCGGGTATTTTCGCCCTCAATACTAGTCATATAGGTTTTGCTCACGATATGGTCTCCTGGGTCAATAAAGCAAGGATAAACTTTCCAACCGTCTGTGACGTAGAAGTAACATTGCCAACAGGAAACAATGTCCCACAAGAATTTAAATGTTGCTGAACTGCGGTAAACGTTCGCGGAGCGTCTCGTAGAGAAGCCATGCCGTAGGCTTATCGCCGATTACCCAAGCTAAGATACCCTCATGAAAGTGATTTACTGCCGTCCACAACCAAACTTTGTTTTTTTGAACCGATAAAGGTTTCTAGTTCATCTAATTCTCCAACTTCTGGTATGTCGTCACTAGGCGGTACGTCGGGCAGTTTTTCGCCCATTTGTTTTAACCAATAAATTACGGTTGTATGATGAACTCCTTTATCACGCTCAATTGCTCGAAATCCCATGCCATTGACGTATGACCTTAAACATTCTTGCTTGATTTCATCTGAGTACCCTTTTGGTGGGCTATAAACATCGATAAATTGACGACCACAATTGACACAAATGTGATTTTGTTTACCTCTTCGTTTACCATTTTTTCTAATTTCAGTAGAGTTGCAGTATGGACATTGCACAGTAGATGACCTCAATTCATCTCTCTATTATGCAATGCCAAAAAATCTAATAAATAAGAGAGGCAGATAATTCTACCTCTCCTATGGGGATAAACTAATTACTTAGAGCAACGCTTGCTTTAGTATCTGTTGGGCTTGTGAACAAGAAAGCTGAGAACTTGGCACTGCTTGATGTTGTCAAAACCCACAACACGGATATAGCTGCTGTTGAATTGAGAACGGCATCCTTGAACTTCGCTCAATACTTCTTGAGTGGATTTAGCACCGAACAAAGGCAACTTCCACATTGTCCAATATAATTCTGTTGGCTCAGAAGTTTCGTTGAACTCGATCGCTGGAATATAACCTTGATTCAAAATGTACTGAATCTGCTTGGCAATTTGAGCGTCAGACAGGGGTGGCAGATAAGAAAGGGTTTCGTAACGACGCTCTTTTGGTAAAGTTTGCATAGCTTTTGATAATGGGTTGCGATTTTTTACTACTAGGTTGACCGAACTAATTGGATAAGTTATCCAAATTCTGATCTGAAGTTGTTTGCTGTTCTGGTTGCAGACTGGGGTTAGATGTGTCTATTCGTGTGATGCGTTCTAAATGCTGGCGACGCTGCTCCATGTTGGCTTGCTGAATGCCAGTACGAACCATTTCCGGTAAAAATTCTACAATTTCTTCCGCAATGTGTTCTCTGACAGTCATGATTCGCAAAGCCAAATCTGGTTTTTCTCTCAGCAGTTGCTCAATGTATGACTCACCATTTTGAATTTTGCCAGACGAAAAGTTATGCAACCAAAGTTCTAATGGAGGATTCGTTTCGCCTAGCTGTGCCAATACTGTCCTTAGAGCCTGATAAGTCAGATAGCTTTGGAGAGTTTTGGCTGTGTCCTTCGCAATTTGCTTAAGATTCATGCTTGACCCCAGCCCTAAAGAGTTATGAGTTATGAGTTATGAGTTATGAATTAATGCAAATCCTAACTCTTGTACAGACGCGACTAATCACGTCTCTACTTCTAACTCTTAACTCTTAACTGTTAACTCAGATCAGACGGTATCCATTGCTTCAAACTCGAACTTGATTTCTTTCCACAGTTCGCAAGCAACAGCTAGTTCAGGAGACCACTTGGCAGCTTCGCGGATAATATCGTTACCTTCACGAGCCAAGTTACGGCCTTCGTTACGAGCTTGAACAACAGCTTCCAAGGCAACGCGGTTAGCGGTTGCACCAGGAGCGTTACCCCAAGGGTGTCCCAAAGTACCACCACCGAATTGTAGTACGGAGTCATCACCAAAGATTTCTACTAGCGCGGGCATGTGCCATACGTGGATACCACCAGAAGCAACTGCCATTACACCAGGTAGAGAAGCCCAGTCTTGGGTAAAGTAAATACCACGAGACTTGTCTTGCTCAATGTAGTTTTCACGCAACAGGTCAACGAAGCCCATTGTGATGCCGCGCTCACCTTCCAATTTACCAACTACGGTGCCGGTGTGGATGTGATCACCACCAGACAAACGTAGAGCTTTAGCCAATACACGGAAGTGAATACCGTGGTTCTTTTGACGGTCGATTACAGCGTGCATAGCACGGTGAATGTGTAGCAAGATACCGTTATCGCGGCACCAACGAGCCAATGTGGTGTTGGCGGTGAAACCTGCGGTGAGGTAGTCATGCATGATGATGGGCATTTTGAGTTCTTTAGCGTACTCAGCCCGTTGCAACATTTGTTCGCAAGTAGGAGCGGTGACGTTTAGGTAGTGACCTTTAATTTCACCGGTTTCTGCTTGAGCTTTGTTGATAGCTTCAGCTACGAACAAGAAGCGATCGCGCCATCTTTGAAATGGTGCGGAGTTGATGTTTTCGTCGTCTTTGGTGAAGTCCAAACCACCGCGTAAGCACTCGTATACAGCGCGTCCGTAGTTCTTAGCGGAAAGACCCAATTTGGGCTTAATGGTACAACCCAGCAAAGGACGACCGTATTTGTTTAACTTGTCGCGCTCAACTTGGATACCGTGAGGAGGCCCTTGGAAGGTCTTGATGTAAGCTACTGGAAAGCGAATATCTTCTAGACGTAGTGCCCGCAGAGCTTTGAAACCAAATACGTTACCTACAATTGAGGTTAATACGTTGGTTACAGAACCTTCTTCAAACAAGTCCAAAGGATAGGCAACGTAGCAGATGTACTGGTTGTCTTCGCCGGGAACTGGTTCGATGTCATAACAACGACCTTTGTAGCGATCGAGGTCGGTGAGCAAGTCTGTCCACACAGTTGTCCAAGTACCTGTGGAAGACTCAGCCGCTACAGCCGCACCTGCTTCTTCGGGAGGAACACCAGGCTGGGGTGTCATGCGGAACGCAGCTAGAAGATCGGTATCTTTTGGTGTGTAATCGGGTGTGTAATAAGTTAGTCTGTAATCTTTAACCCCGGCTTGATACCCAGACTTGCTCTGAGTCTTCGTTTGAGCGTAAGACATATTTTATCCTTCCCTGAAATCACTCTTAATTAATTATCAAATCACGTTTTGTGCAACTTCCCCTCACCCCTTTTTTCCCCCCTTCATCGAGGAGAAGATTCGGGAAAAATTTTTGTTAGGGGTTGTTTTTGCCCAAGGGTTGCAGTTTTTTTGCGGCGGACACTTTGGTAGCGGTGGTAGCCCTCCTCACCAGTGTTATCCCCTTCTAGGGGTACACGACCTAGCGCTTCTACTGTTTCCTCTTTATACGAATCAAAATTCTTTTTTACCTCTTTTTCGCACCCGACTAAACCTTCTCAATTTCACCAAAACTCCCGCTTTTTGCGGCTTTATTTTAGATAATTCCCCTACAAATCGGGGTATTCAGGGGATTGGGCTGGCTGGCAGACATTCCCACCTCTACACTCCTTCTATCTTCCCCGTTGATGGAAAAGATACCAGAAAAGAATTTACTTGACAGAGATTTAGCAGAGTGGTGAGCCAAAGATAAAAAATTGCACACCACGTAATTTGTAACTTATTCCACAATATATCAATAATTCGATAAGTTATTCTTTCAAAGTTTTGAACTTATATATTTAGTTTTGTTATTACATAATGATTTAACATTTTATTACAAACGCTTTACAAGGTGTCATCAATAGTGTTTTGGAACTGGGTAATAAGAAAGTATTCCTAAATATTTATTCTCCAGTCCCCAATCCCCAATGTTTAAAAAATCCCAACTAGGGGAACACTGAAATTAACCCAAAGCCAGTTTAGGTAACGACTATGGGTACTGTCTCCAAAGGAAATGTCACCGTGGTATTATTTTGCAAGCGTACTAGTTTATTGATTACTTCTATCTTGTTTGGGTTGATAGCTGTGCCAGGTATGGGATGGGCACAAAAAACTCCTGACATCAAATCATCTGATTTAACCCCCGCTTACCCACCTTCTGCGCCGCCACCGCGAGTAGAATCTTTGCCCGATGAGCGCGGAGTGCAAGAAAATTCGCCAGAAACTGATTATCGTGTTGGTAACTTACTGGCAGATGTTACAGGCAATCTTTGGGTAGGTTCTTGGCGGGGATTATCGCGGATTGATCCTAAAACTGGCAAGATTATTTCTCGTGTTAGCTTACCGAATGTTGCCATTGGTGCTTTAGCTCAAGACAAAGTAGGACGCTTGTGGGTGGGAAGTTATGGTGGACTAGTTCGAGTAGACCCTCGGACGAATGAAATCACCGCACAGAATTTATTTTTGCCTTCTAAACGGGTTTTGTCACTGTTACTTGACAAACGGGGTTATTTGTGGACTGGAACTGATAGTGGTTTAGCCCTAATTAGTCCTGACCAAGGTTTGATTATGACAACAGTAAAAAATCTGCCTGGTGTCAGCGCCAACACTTTAACTTTAGATGCTGAAGGTCAACTGTGGGTTGGCACTCTTGATGGATTGGTGCGGGTAAATACTGCTAGTGCTTCGATTATGAAGCGGATTGCCGATTTACCAGGGACGAATGTTCAAGCTTTAGCTATCAGTCCAGAAGGCTTAATTTGGGCGGGAATGCCGAATAATTTACTAGTCATTAACCCAAAAACTGGTGCAGTTTTGCGGTCTGTGACTCGCCTGCGTGGGCGTGATGTAACGGCGGTACGTTTTGCTAAAGATGGTAGTGTCTGGGTTGGAACTAGCAATGGTTTGTTACGATTAAATCCAAATACAGGAGCAGTGTTAGATGCAGAAGTTGCTGGACTTCCTTCTAGTCGGGTTCTAGCCCTTATACCTGACATCAGCAATAAACTATGGATCGGCACTAGTGAAGGTCTGGCTTGGTTAATGCCCAAAACGGACAGTGCAAAAACCCATATTGCTTTCAGTCGCGCCGTTAAGTAGGGATTAGGGGACAGGTTACAGGGTAAAGGGGACTGAATTCTTTCTAATAGCCCATCACCTATTACTTATCCCCTATCCCCTATCACCTATCCCCTATCCCCTAATTCAAAATGGCAATCACTACCCAGCAATTAATTCAATGGAAACAACAGGGACGTTCAATTGTCGCGTTGACCGCCTGGGATTATGCGATCGCTCAACTCATCGATGCCGCTGGTGTAGACTTAATCCTCGTGGGTGACTCTATGGCAGTAGTTTTAGGGTATGAAACAACACTGCCGATAACTTTGGATGAGATGATATACCATGCCAAATCTGTGCGTCGTGGGGTTAAACGGGCATTAGTCGTTGTAGATTTACCATTTTTGACGTATCAAGAAAGTCTCCAACAAGCAATGCACTCAGCTGGGCGAATACTGAAGGAAACGGGCGCTCAAGCGGTAAAATTGGAGGGTGGCTATCCAGCGATCGCAGAAACTATTGCTCGTTTGGTAGAAGCTGGAATTCCGGTAATGGGTCATGTAGGTTTGACACCGCAATCGGTACATCAACTCGGTTTGCGACAACAAGGGAAAACCCAAGAAGCGAGTGAAAGGATTTTACGAGAAGCGATCGCTCTCGAACAAGCAGGTGTATTTTCTATAGTTTTAGAACATATCCCCGCAGATTTGGCAATGCAGATTACACAAAAATTAAGCATTCCGACAATTGGTATCGGTGCGGGAACTCACTGCGATGGACAAGTTTTAGTTACCTCGGATGTAATCGGACTGGCTGAAAAACATCCACCATTCGCCAAGGTTTATAGCAACTTGCGAGAGACGATTACCAAGGCTGTGCAAGATTATGCTGTGGAAGTGCGCGATCGGAAATTTCCATAGTTTGTTGCAAATTGTGTGCAGTCGCAAAACAGTAGAGCAAAGGTTGTGATGTTGAATTCCTAGACTTGGGAATAATACTAGTGTCACAAGCTTTTATAAACCAATGCTCAATTTAATGTTTGCTTTTGGATACTCTAGCCTTGGTTATATACTTTATAATTCTGGCGACTATCAAGGAACCATTGAAAATTATACTCAGGCAATTTTACAAAATTCAGAGGATTTGACATCATATCTAAGTCGTGGTGTGGCTCGTTCACTGACAAAGGATTATCAAAATGCAATTGAAGATTTTAATGAAACAATCCGGCTGAGTCCTCAATATGCTCAGGCTTATGCTGAACGTGGTGTTGCTCGTGCAGCAATAGGCGATAATCAAAGTGCAATTGAAGATTGTCATCGTGCAATTCAATTAGATCCGCAATATGTACGAGCCTATTTTGGGCGAGGTGCAGCTTGTTTTTACTCTGGTAACTATCAAGGTGCGCTAGAAGACTTCAGTCTGATAGCTAGTATGGAACGTTCTGCTATTTCTTACTACAATTTGGGTATTCTGCAATATTCTCAGGGTATTAATAGCCAAGCCATTAAGCATTTAACTAAGGCTCTTTATGTAGATCCCAATTTAATAGCTGCTTACTATGTGCGGGGTAATGCGTGTTATGAGTTAGGAGATGAGCAAGGTGCATTTGCAGATTTTAATGAAGCAAAGCACATTGAAGCAGTGGGTGGAGGTGAAATATATTCTGAGGATGAATTTGCTTTCTACGCTAGGGGTTTGGCTCGCCATCGCTTAGGAAATCGAGAGGAAGCGATCACTGATCTCCAAGAGTCAGCCCAAATTGCTTTAAAGCATCAAAATACAATATTTCACCAAAAAGCGATCAACTTCATGAGCGAAATTCAGCCTTAACTAAGTTGGCATAAATAAATCACTATGGTTTGGAGTTGTGCTGTCTTTGCTAAAACGCAACTACAAGCTAATTCCAGATATTTGTCATTAAAAAATACAAGAAGCTACCGAATAATTCAATACAGTTCAGATAGAGCAACAAAACCCTCATGTAGAGACGCGATTTATCGCGTCTTCAAAGATCAATTATCTACACCAACAACTTTTAACCCAAGCGTATCGCCGAATAGTTAGTTTTCCACCTAGAATAATTTATGCAATCAGAGAGCAGCACATTATAAAATTACTGAAGTTAAAAATTGTGCTACAACATCCAGAGTGAAAACTGACAGCATATTTTATCGCTTATTTCAAGAATTTCCCAGTATCTTCTTTGAATTGATTGGCAATCCTCCTGAGACTGCGAATACCTATCAATTTTCTTCAGTTGAAATCAAACAAACTGCCTTTAGGATAGATGGTGTTTTTCTTCCCACACAAGACAAAGAAAATCCAATTTATTTCGTTGAAGTTCAATTTCAACCAGACTCAGATATTTATTTGCGCCTAGTTTCAGAAGTATTTCTCTATTTGCGGCAAAAGAAATCTCAAAATTCTTGGCGAGGAGTGGTGATTTATCCCAGGAGGAATATAGATACTGGTGAACAACAAGATTGCCACGAATTCTTCAATAGCGATCGTATTAGTATAATTTACTTGGATGAACTAGGTGAAACTGCATCGCTACCAATAGGTATTGCTACCATCAAGTTAGTAATTGAAAATGAAGATACAACTATTACTACCGCCAGAGAACTAATTAACCGTACTAAACAAGCGGTAAATTTGCAACTGCCACAAAAAGAATTACTAGAATTAATAGAGACAATCCTGGTTTATAAATTGCCTAACATAAGTCGAGAGGAGATAGAAGCGATGTTTGGGTTAAGTGAGTTGAAGCAAACACGGGTTTATCAAGAAGCTGAAGAAGAAGGTAAACAAAAAGGTCGTTTTGAGGCAAAATTAGAAGCTGTACCTAAACTGCTAGCACTAGGTTTAAGTGTGGAACAAATATCACAGGCGTTAGATTTGGATGTTGCACAAGTCCAGCAAGCAGTACAGCAAAAGCCTCTCAATGAATAAGTTCAGACAAGCGATGTCTGGCAAGAATCCGCTTTTTGTCTACGCATCTTACGGTTAGCGTAATTGCTGTTGTTCTATTTACAGAAGTAGTGATAAGTTAGCCTGTTTTTATTTAATTTTACTTCTGTGATGCTGATGGATACTTATGATATAGGAACTAAAAATTTAACTATGGAACAACAACCGATACAAGTAATTGGAGGTGGACTAGCTGGAACTGAAGCAGCGTGGCAAATAGCCCAAGCTGGAGTGCCGGTAATTCTCCATGAAATGCGTCCAAAACGCTTTAGTCCTGCTCATCATACAGAACATTTGGCAGAATTAGTCTGTAGTAATTCCTTTGGGGCAATGGCAAGCGATCGCGCAGCGGGATTATTGCACGAAGAATTACGTCAACTTGGTTCTATTGTCATCTCGAAAGCTGATGAACACGCCGTACCTGCGGGAGGGGCGCTAGCGGTAGACAGGGGACAATTTGGCCAAGACTTGACTCAAACTTTAGCCAGCCATCCTTTAATTGAATTTCGCCGGGGTGAAGTATCTGCGATTCCTGAAGGAATTGTGGTTTTGGCAACTGGGCCTTTAACCAGTCCCGAATTAGCCGAGGATTTGCAGCGCTTTACGGGGATGGAATACCTCAGCTTTTTCGATGCGGCTAGTCCGATAATTGTGGGAGAATCGATTAACCGTGACGTTGCTTTTATGGCATCACGTTATGACAAAGGTGAAGCTGCTTATCTCAACTGCCCAATGAATAAAGAGCAGTATTTGCACTTTCGAGAAGAACTTTGTAAAGCTGAACAAACAGAACTCAAAGGTTTTGAACGGGAAACGGCAAAATTTTTTGAAGCGTGTTTACCCATTGAAGAACTAGCACAGCGTGGGGAAGATACCATGCGCTACGGCCCGTTAAAGCCAGTAGGATTGTCAGATACTCGCACCGGGGAACGTCCTTATGCTGTGGTGCAGTTGCGACAAGAAGACAAAGCCGGTCAACTGTGGAATATGGTAGGATTCCAAACTAATCTGCGTTGGGGTGAGCAAAAGCGGATATTTCAGCTAATTCCCAGTTTAGAAAAGGCGGAGTTTGTGCGGTTGGGAGTGATGCACCGCAACACTTTTATTAATGCTCCTCAGCTAATGCATCCAACTCTGCAATTTAAACAACGTCCAACGTTGTTAGCTGCTGGACAGTTGATTGGTACTGAAGGCTACACTGCTGCGGCTGCGGGTGGCTGTTTGGCGGGAATTAATGCAGCACGGCTAGCTTTGGGTAAAGAAGCCTTAGTTTTGCCCCCAACAACAATGATGGGTGCGTTATTGGAATTTATTAGTTCCGCTTCGCCGAAGCATTTTCAACCAATGCCGCCCAACTTTGGGATTTTTCCCGAATTGGGTGCGAAAATCAAAAGTAAACAAGAGCGTTACGGACGTTACCGCGATCGCTCTTTAACCGATCTAGCAACCTGGAAAGCTAATCAGAATTAATAGGGATTGGGCATTGGGAATTGGGAATTGGGAATTGGGCATTGAGAAGAGACATAGGAGACAAGGAAGAGGGGGGAGACAAGGGAGAAACTTGAATAATTCTCCCCTTATCCTCCCTGTCCCCTCTGCTCCCTGCTCCCCTGCTCCCTTACTTCTTCTCCCCCACCCCTATTTAATAAAACTTCAAATAGGTTTATTATCCTTTAAAATCTTTTGCAAAAATTTAGGTAGGTATATGGCTGATATTGTTGATATTGCTGTTACGGCTGAGTCTTTCAAAACCCTAGTGGCGGCTGTACAAGCTGCTGGTTTAGTAGAAACATTAAAAAGTCCTGGCCCGTTCACTGTCTTTGCACCAAATGACGATGCTTTTGCCAAATTACCGCCGGGAACTATCCAAACTCTGTTACAGAATATTCCCCAGCTAACGCGAATTTTAAAGTATCATGTCGTTCCAGGAAAGCTGCTAAAGGCTGATTTGGCAGAACTCGGCACGGTTAATTCTGTGGAAGGTTCACCTATTAAAATTCATTCTTTAGATGGTTTTGAAGTTAAAAATGCCACAGTTTTAGCAGCAGATATCGAAGCTGATAATGGTGTAGTACACGTTATCGATACCGTGATTTTACCGGGTTAATTCAGCTAGGGTGGGTGTTTTCCACCCTACTTATCCAAAATCTTTATAATTAACTAACTATTGAGTAGTATCAAAACGCAACTCAATATTTTAATTTATGTTATGTTTGCAATGTGATTACTCACTCACCTGTTAATGTAAATTTAGTTATTTTAAAATAAATTAAGTTCTTAAAAAGCTAACATCTATCCCAACAACATTAATGCTCGATTTTAACACCTTAGTAGAGTTCTCTCGTGGTAACTGCATAAGTATTTGTGCGTTTCTCGTTCCAGCGAACTTGCTTGTCACAATTTTAACAATGGGTCTGGTAGCCTTACGTCGCCCATCACATCAAGTATGGCAATCTGCTGCAATTGCTAGCTTTTTCGCTTCTGTAATGATCCTGCACGTATATACTTGGTTCATGATTGGCGTGGTGATGGCTCCTACTTATATCTTGTTGTGGCTAGCAATCACGTGTTTGGTGACTAATTTGGGAGCAATTCTTTATCAAAGACGTTACAGTAATAGCCCTAGCCTTTCCAACAACGTCTGAAATCTAGACTTCTCCATTCATGCTCAAGGATGGCATATAGCCAAGAGTCTCGCCATTCTCCCTTAATCCAATGGTGTTCTCGCAAATATCCTTCTTGCTGCATTCCAATTTTTTGCATAACTCGTGCTGAAGCAATGTTTTCTGGATGATAAGTCGCAAATATGCGATGTAAGCCTAACTCCTGAAAACCAAATGACAAAACGGCTTTTACAGCTTCTGTTGCATATCCTTGTCCCCAAAATTCCTTAGTAAAACAGTATCCAATAGAGCCTGTTTTATTATCAATATCCTTAATGGATATGCGACAGATACCAATTAATTGCTGTTGGGTTTTTAAAGTCACTGCCAAGGCAAAATGTTGACGGGGTTCTTCTCCTTGTAATGAAATCTCTGTTTGCAAAAAGTTTTTGGTATCTTCTTCGCTATTAGGGCCAAAAGTCAAATAACGCACAACTTCATGATCGCTAGCGTATTGATGAACCGCTAGCCAATCTGATTCTACAAAGTCTCGTAGTTTGAGACGTTGGGTTGCTAGCGGTAGATTCATTGGGTAAATTCTGCACGTAACTGATTGACAACCCGATCTAATCCCACGGAATGGGCGGCTTTGAACAATAAACGATCGCCTGTTTGCACAAATGTCTTCAACCTAGTCACTAACTCGGCATGAGTTGCAAAGCATTCCGATGGGATACCTTCGGCACTAAGAGCCATCGCTTCGGCATCTTCTCCATCTACCAAAACCAACAAGCCATCTAAATTCAACTTCCGTACTGTTTCTCCCACTCGCTGGTGCAACTGCTGCGATCGCTCTCCTAATTCTTTCATCGCACCCAATACAGCAATCTTCCGCTTTCCGGGTGTGTCTGCCAATAATTGCAACGCTGCAATCATGGCTTCTGGTGCAGCATTATAAGTTTCATCTAAGATTATCACATCATTGGGCAAGGTAAATCGCTGCGATCGTCCCGTGGGCATATCCACTTCTATACCTGCTTTAAGGCTTGCCCAATCAATCCCCAACACTTTTGCTACCGCTAAAGCTGCTAAGAAATTAGTCGCATTGTGACGACCAGGTAGCGGTAGAGGTAGTTGGATTCCTGCAACTTCCACAGTTTCGTTATCAATTAACTGCCCTTGGATATCCCCACCAGAGAAGCCGTAAGTCAAAACTTCTCCTTGCCAAATTTTCGCCGCAGTAGCCATTAATAAAGGATTGTCGTGGTTGAGAATTGCCACACTATCAGCAGCCATTTCAGCTAATAACTCACATTTTGCCTCAGCGATCGCTTCTTCGGAACCCAGTAATTCAATATGTGCCGTCCCCACATTGGTAATTACTCCAATTGTTGGACGCGCTATTTGTGTGAGTTCGGCAATTTGTCCCCTACCCCGCATCGCCATTTCAATCACAGCGTAGTCATTTTCTGCGCCAAGTTCTAGGAGAGTTTTTGGGACACCAATTTCGTTGTTGTAATTTCCATAAGTTTTGTGAACTCGCCCCTTTGTTCCTAAAACTGCGGCGATCAATTCTTTGGTTGTTGTTTTACCCACAGAACCTGTTACGCCAATTACAGGAATATTAAAGCGATCGCGCCACCATCTGCCAATTTGTTGATATGCCTTTAAGGTATCTTTTACCCGTAACACAGGAAAACCGGGATTTTCATATTCAAAATCTACAATTGCAGCTATTGCACCCTTTGTGATCGCAGTTGGCACAAATTTATGTCCATCAAATTTATCGCCTCGCAAAGCGACAAATACTTCACCCAGCTTTAGGGTACGGCTATCTGTTTGTATACCGCAACTTACTTGTGTTAAAGCAGTTTCAGATAAGTTTATCGGACTGGCCAAAAGAACTTCAACCAGTTGGGATAGGGTGGCAGAACAACGCATAAGTAATTTACAATTTAAAGTTCAAAATTATAAAATCGAATTATGACACAATACTACATTGAACAACAAGATTTACGACTTCTCGAAAAAGTCCCAAATTTAAGTCTATTTACAATAACACCAAAAATAGTGCCAAAGAACCTTAAGTCCTTTGGCGCGCCTTTTTTAGAAGCTATTTATATAGTTTAATTAAGCAGATGCTTTATTTTTCTATCCCCGGTTTTTAATTAAGATTACTTGCATGATTTGTAGGGCTATCTCACGAGAAACGCCTAAAGCTTGATATAGATCGTTTAAGAAGCTTTTTTCTTCTTCAGCTACAACACCTTCAGCTAAGACTAAATCAGTGGCTACTGCAAAGGCTACTTCCCGCAAGTCTTGAGATAGAGAATCCTTTGCTGCATCAAATAAAGCGTTAAAACCATCCCCCTTGAGAATGCCTAATATTTGGTCAAACAGCCTATTCATCATCTCATGAGGATAACCTGTAAAAAGTTTCATCCGAGACAGCACAAAAGTGATAGAATTTGCTTGCTCAACAGAAAGGTAACCGTCTGAAGCTGTTGCCGCCAAGACAATAACAGCAAAAGCTTCCGCTGAATTGAGTGCTGCTTGGGTTTGGTTTTCTGTACCCAACACAGCGTTGAATAGACTCATCTGTAGTAACTCCTTGGCTAGAGTCTCAATAGCGCCACAGTTACCTGTATGTTTGGTAGATTTACAGGTAAGACTGTAGCGCTGTAAGACTTTCATGCTTTAGTATTCCCAAGATTTATCCACGGCGAACACTTGCACCCAATGGTTTTTGGCAAGAACTACAATTGCCATCTGTAAATTAGCGTTCTCCTGCCTTTTCTATTGTTTCAATTACCGCTAAACCTATACCAGAAGCTGCTATTAACAGTACTGCTGATATCAAATAGGCATTAGTCAACATCCGTAGGGCTTCACCGAAAAAAATGTAGGTGGTCATTGCTTCACCTTTTAAAATTTGTGCTGCTAGTACTTTTTATTTCTCCACACCCTGATAGGTGAATTTCGCTGAGAAACTGCTAGCAATTGCATCTTAACAAAACTTTAGCTCTTTCAGAACCCCATTCAAAATTTTTATTTCTGAAGATTTGATGAACTTGACAAAAAAGTGCATTAAGTATGGGGCATGAAGAAGAAACAAGGAAGAAAAGGGCTTAAAAGGGTAAGTATTTTGTATTTGGTCATTTTTTAACTATTTCAACCGATGTTTAAATTTTGAAACGACCAAACTACGTTAAATAGTTGAGAATTTTCTCAATTATTTTCGACATACTAAAAAACCTATCCTTGAAAGGAAGAAAAGGGGGAGAGACTTGTCTTCAACTCTTCAGTTCAAGCAACCTTTGCCTGCTTGACTTTTGCGAACTTTTGTTCGGTAATGAGGGGAACAAGGAAAGTTAAAGTAAACAGGGTTCAATTGTCGCTACAACTGATTGAGAAAGAGTATCAAAATCGTAACCACCTTCTAAACCAAACAGAATTTTACGAGTTAGCCCTAGACAATAATTAGTAAATAAAGCATAGTCTTCTGGCTGTAAATTGATACTTGCTAGAGGATCGGCGGCATTGCCATCATAACCAGCACTCACAATCAGTAAATCCGCTTGAAAATTCTCTAAAAACGGTATGACTTGCCTTTCAAATAGTGGCTGATACACTGCAATATCACTACCAGGAGGTACTGGTAAATTTAATACATTATTATGAAAGCCGCTTTCTGTGGCTCTCCCAGTACCGGGATAACATGGATATTGATGTAGGGAACAGTAGGCGATACGTGCTTCAGTTTCGACGATCGCCTGAGTACCATTACCGTGATGTACATCCCAATCGAGAATGGCGACGCGGTTAATTCCGGGTTGTTCAAGGGCAAAGAAAGCGGCGATCGCAGCATTAGAAAATAGGCAAAAGCCCATCCCAGCATCGCTTTCTGCATGATGTCCTGGGGGACGTGCTAATACAAAAGCTGGATTAGCCGACTTTAACACAGCTTCAACACCATCTAGCCATGCACTGACTGCCAACAATGCCACATCATAACTGCGTGGGGAAACTGGTGTATCTCCATCCAAAGGGCCGCCGCCACTAGAAGCGATTTGCCAAAGTTTTTTGATGTAGGCTGGGCTATGAGCTTTAACCAACATAGACATCAGTGATGGCTGTTCTGATACTGGTGTGGGCGATCGCCAGTCAATTTTATCTGCGAATGTAGCTGCTTTTAGGGCATTAGCGATCGCAGTTAAACGTTCTGGTTTTTCGGGATGGTATTTTCCAGTCTTGTGATCTAAAAATTCGTCGGAATAGATGACTGGTAGCATAGGACGAAAAAAGTCGGCAGTAGGACAATAAACAATTCGTAATTCGTAATTATGTTTTATGACTGAATTTTACCCCCAACACAAAACAACTTGTTTATGGGAACGGGAATATCAACCCCTATTCAATTAGAAATTACGAATTATGATGAGTGCTATTGTATCGTTACTGGTACAAACAGTTTTTTCTTGTACTAGATGATTAGTCGTTTACTTTCGAGGATTTCTGTTGCTTTCTGTTCAGGAAGTGGGCGGTAGAAGAAATAGCCCTGTACCTCCTCACAGTTGATAGATTTCAAGAACTCCAATTGTTCTGCTGTTTCCACCCCTTCGGCTGTCAACTTCAATCCCAAGCTGTGTCCCAAGGTAACTATGGCCTGGATAATATGAGATACTTTTGAATCCGGCTGCAAATCTCTCATGAAAGACTGATCTATTTTGAGATTGTGGAGTGGCAAAAGCTGTAGGCGCGAGAGTGAGGAGTGACCCGTACCAAAGTCATCAATAGAGATGTTAACACCCATCTGCTTTAGCTCCTCTAACACCGTTCTGGTAAAACCCAAGTCCTCAATAGCTGTGGTTTCCATAATTTCTAATTCTAAAAAGTGGGCATCTAGACCCGTTTGCTCTAAAACTCTGGTTATAATCTCCACCAATTTGGGTTGGCGGAATTGCTTCAGAGAAAGATTGACAGCCATAGTTATAGGTGGCAATCCTGAATCTTGCCAGATTTTATTTTGCATACAGGCTGTCCGTAGCACCCATTCGCCGATGGCGATAATTAATCCGCTTTCTTCGGCGAGGGGAATAAAGACACTGGGTGCAACCAATCCCATTTCTGGGTGCTGCCAACGCAACAGAGCCTCCATACCAGTAATTTCTCCTGTGCCGATGTTCACACGAGGTTGATAGAACACCGTAAATTCTTCACGTTCTAGGGCATAGCGCAAACTCTTTTCTAAAGTCAGAAGTTCAGGATTCTTGGCGCTCAGAGAAACACTATAATATTGATAGTTATTCCGTCCTTTGTCTTTGGCGTAGTATAAAGCGGCATCTGCGTGCTGGATTAGTGTTTCGGCATCAGGACTGTTGTTATCAAGCAACGCAATACCGAGGCTGGCAGTCACATAAAGTTCATGCCCTTGGAGATAAAAAGGATCTTCTAAGGTTTGTAAAATTCTGTACGCCACTTGCGTTACTTCTTCAATATCAGTGACTCGTGGGAGTAAGATAGTAAACTCATCGCCTCCCCAACGGGCTATAGTGTCTCCCCCTCTGAGTAAATTTTGTAATCTTTGAGCGACGTTTTTTAACAATTGGTCTCCCAAAGTATGCCCCAGAGTGTCATTAATTACCTTGAAGCGATCCAGGTCGAGGAAGATCACAGCTAAACTTTCGTCATTCCGAGTGGCATTGGGCAGAGTTTTACTCAGCAGTTCGTTAAATAGTAGGCGATTGGGCAACCCTGTCAGCATGTCATGGAGGGCTTGATAGCGGATCTTTTCTTCTACTTGCTGACGTTGCCTAGCACCAATAATACTAGCAGCCATTGTCAAAAGTGTAGATTCTTCGTGCTTTGACCAATGACGTTCAAAAGTACAGTCTGCCAAGCCAAGATAGCCCCAGCACTCATTTTCCAAGCGAAGAGGCACCAAAAGAAGGGATTGAATGCCATCTCTAATGAGGAATTCTTGTTCTGCGATCGGAAATTTTTGGGTGAGTCCGCTAATTGACTGGCCGCTACAAAGAACAGTATACCAACGGCCTAATCCAGAACCTTGATAAACCTGATTCTGCCAATGGTGGTGGGTAGATTCAATTAAAGATTGCGTCCATTCAAACCGCAAACTGACTGCTCTTTCCCCTGTAGCAGGATGGGGATGGTTCTGAAAAAGATAAGCACGATCTGCTTTGGCAGCTTCGCCCAGTATAGCCAAAGCCCGCTCAATACCAGTTTCGTAATTCATTTCCCCCAGCAAATAATTAGCGGCTTCTGCAACTGCTTGGAGCAAGCGATCGCGCTGACGCAATTCGGCTGTAGCTTGTTTTTGCTCTGTAATATCCCTAATAATAAAAGTTCTAATTAAATCACTTTGAGGAAGGTAAAGAACGGATTGTTCAAAAACTTCTGTATCTACTTCCACCTCCCGCACAAAAGAATTTTTTTCTAAATTCTTAACTGTACTCAGGAGTCCTGCTAATATTGGGTGTTCTGTCCCAACTTCCCTGAGTTTGGGAAACTTGAGAGTAGCAGCAGGATTGATGTAAGTCACTATTCCCTCGAAATCCATTTCAACAATTGGATTGGGGATGAGTTCAGGGAAAGATGCTAGGCGAGCTAAGGCAGACTCACTTGCTGCTTCCAAGCTGGGATCGATAGCTAAGGTTTGAAAAGGATTGGCAGGACTGGCTTGCTCTGATAGAAAACCAGATAAGTCTTCAACATCAAAAGATTCAGAAAATGCTTCTTCTGAAATGTTGGAAATAGCATAATACTTAGCCTGAGCTTGATTACTGCCAAAGGCAATATTATCTCCATTTCTAAGATTATGAGAAATGGATTTAGTACCATTTATAAATAAGCCATTAGTACTTCCTTTCCCCTTGAAGTTACCATCAATAATCTGGAAGCCATATTGGTCAGTCTCTGGAACAGTTACTCGCAACAAAATTGCGTGTTGCATTGATACTGACCGAGAAACCAAGACAATGGTGTTTGCAGGATGCCGCCCCAGAGAATAAGTAGTCTCTCGTAGGGGGACAGTTCTCCGCCCTTGCAGGTCTTTGATGACCAACAGATGGCGTATTTTTTCCCGCTCATTTCCTAGCATGGCTGTTCCTCAAATTCTCATATATTTTTGTCTTAGTCTGAAAAATAAAACTCCCAGAAGTGCGGTCTGAAAGTCTTAACTTCTAGCAAAACCTGCTTCATAAAATTTGTCACCACCTACGATCACAAAATTGGTGTGAGTTGCAAACCAACCATTTCATTTATGATTAACATCTTGAATAATATGGCTAATTGTTCAATCAGTTTTGCGGTAGAAGTTCTAGCTTTTCTCTAGACTCATTTGGACTTCAAAAAAATAAATTATCCAGTAGGTATGTTATAGCCAGTAACGTACCACCTACAGATAACAGTTGCGTTACCTTGTCGCAATAACACACACGCTCTTTGGTTGGAAAATTTTTTAACTGGAAGTCCCAGAGATAAGTTATCAGCTTTGTCCCTTCGTCTATTCAGCCCAATCTTGTCTTTCTTAGGATACCCAGAATAAAATCAAACACTGAATAGAATATATAGTATATTTACGGATTTTTATTCTGAGTAGTGCAGAAACTCGTAATTATATAAATAACCGTCTGATTTTTAGTTTTGAATGGCAAGAAACCCTCGTTAATGTACTCCTAGGTCGAAGTAGCGTCTCGTTAGAGAAATCTATTGTAGATGAGGTACAAGAATAAACTGTTTCTAACACCTAAATTTTAAAAAGGATTATACAGTAAACTAAAGTACAGACCGTTTTCTTGTAATGTTCTCTCATTTGATTCAACTGATATTAAAGGAACGCCCCAATCAAGACGAACAGTGAAGCGATCGCCCTGTGACCAACGCAACCCCAGACCAACAGAGGCTAAAGTATTAGGGTTGGGATTCTCTCTATCTGAACTATTCCAGCCAACACCAAAATCTACAAAGGGAACAACCTGTAACGTGCTATCTATCTTGGGTAAGCGCAGAATTGGTACTTGAACTTCCGCAGAGACAAAAGTGCCATTATCCGTCAGCAGGTAATCTTGACGATAGCCCCGAATACTATCTTGTCCACCTAAGCCAAATTGCTCTAAAGGCAGAAGTGTTCTAGATGCAAGTTGCGTATTTAAACGAAATAACATTAAGGTTTCAGGAGCTAAGAGGCGTACCCATTGCGCTTGCCCTTGCCAAGCAAAAAAACGGCTATCGGGAGCATTTTGATTAATCGTCGGACTCAAGATATCTATACCCAAACTAAATTGAGAGCGGAGGGCGATGACTTCACGGCTGTTACGACTCGTCCATTCTTGAAAAAATCGGAATGCAGATACCCTGGTGCGTCCTTGTTCATCAGCTCCAGGCGAAAGTTCAGAGCCGGGAAGGCCTACTCTCTGTAGCAAAGACGAAATATCACTTTCGCGTCGGGAAGCTGTCAACCCAAGGGCGAATTCTTGTGTCGGAGTTTGAACTATTGGCTGGCGGAATGTCAGTTCGTAATAGCGAGAATCTGAGTGGATATCTAAAACGTCGAAAGGAGGTTCAATGACATTGCTTGATGTGATGCCATAGTTGAAAGTCAGTGTGCCATTGCGGGGATTGAGTGGTAATGTATAGTTCGCGTCAAGGGAGTTGCTACCATCGGTATTAGTGTAAGCGACACCTAGAGCGTCTCCCAATCCCAATAAGTTAGCTTCATTCAATTGTAAGCGGCGGCGAAAACTGCCAACACTAGGCGATCGCCCATTATCAAGAACTATCTGGCTACTAAAGGTTTTTGCCTCACTAACCTTGACTTCTAAAAGACTCGAACCAGTCCGCGATCCTGCGGAGAGTTCAGCAGAAACGTTTTGAATCAAAGGATTCAGTTGCAAGAGTTGTAGTGCTTCTAGTAGACGCTGCCGATTTAGAGGCGGTGATGTAGCGATCGCTAGGCGGCTGCGGACATAATTCGGATTCAACCGCCGAGTTCCAGTTACTTGAATATCTTCTAATTTACCTTCAACGACCTGAATTTTTACAACACCGGATTGGATTGTTTGGGGTGGGATGTATGCACCAGAGGTAATATAACCATTTCTGACGTATAGCTCGGTAATTTTAGAACGTGCTTGATACACTTCAGTCAGCGAGATCGGTCGTTTGGTAAATTCAGCAGTGGCGAGGGCTAACTCTTCGGGACTGAAAACTGTGCTACCAATAACTTCAAACCGTTCAACAACAATAGTTTGAGGAAACTTACCAGGTAGTGGTTCATCAGGTGTGGGAGTTGGAACAGAGGAGGGAAATAGTTTTGCTGGTGGGGGAAGTGGCTGAGGCAATTTAGGTGAAGGAACTGGCGAAGGTACGGGTGGTTGTAAATCTTGTGGTGGTGGGAGTTGTTGTTGTGAAAGGATGAAAGTACTAGTTGGTAATTGTGTAGTATCAACAGCCTGAGCTTTCAGTGGATTAGAAGATATGCTGCTGAGTAATACAAGCATACTCAGTGGTAAATGGGACGCAATAAGATTCTGAGGATATTTATTAATCATCGCACTGCACTATTTTTTGTCCGTAACTATGGAATTATACGGAAACTGTCTCAGATGTGAATCTTACTTCATCTTTTGCCGTTAAGGTTAATATCTTGGGCAAATCTCAATTTAAAAATGCCATTCAATTTGATCAGTGGTTTTTCATTAAAACTTTCTAGAGACGTAAAAATTTGCGTCTCTACAACCCATTAGACATCTCCGAAAAAGAATGTAGAGACGTAGCAGTGCTACGTCTCTACAAGGGTTCTGGTTAACGCATATTTAATTTCTGGAGATGTCTATTAAATAAAAGCTTAAAAATAATATTTTTTACTCCATATCCCTTTGCTGCAACATTCCCATCAATTTACGTTTACGAGCGTGGGTTTGTATCAAGTTTTCCCGATAACTTAACCAGTCAGCTTTCTTCCCAGATTCCAAGTAGGCGGCACGGACTTTTTTTAACCATTCAACCGCATAGTAGTAATATTCTGCCTTACCTCCATCCATAATCTTTTCGGCACGGCGACGCGCATTAGCAATCACCCAAGCAGGATTGTGAGGGATAGCGGCATTCATGACGCGATGAATCAATTCTGAATAATAAGAACTGAGTTCACTAGCGATCGCAATTGCATCATCAATTAGCCCCTCATGCAAGAATATATCTACCTTGGCTGATTCTGTTCCCCAACCACTATAAGTACGAATAATTCTCAGCAAGTCTGTTTTGACAGGTTCCCAGTTTTCCCCAGCTAATTCTGCCATCTTTTCGTAGTCAACAAAGGAGGGCTTGACTTGAAAAGCCGCTTTTATTGCTAATAAAGCAGCTTCGCTATTACCCAATTCAACAGCTAAATCACTTGTCCAAATTCCTAATTCGTACTGACAATTCCCTGGTAAATTTAACCCACTCTGGGCTATATCTAGTGATTGCTGTAACGCCCCCTGTTCGCTTAGGGCTTTCGCTAAGGCAAACGCCTCTTCCATTGAGTTCATCTGGGTTTGAGCAGCATCAACTGCTTCTTCTACTCTGCCCAAATGCCCTAACATTGTGAGATACTGCTGGGTTTGTCCTTCTGCTTCTG
This sequence comes from Nostoc sp. FACHB-133, assembly GCF_014698055.1. Classification (NCBI taxonomy): domain Bacteria; kingdom Bacillati; phylum Cyanobacteriota; class Cyanophyceae; order Nostocales; family Nostocaceae; genus Nostoc; species Nostoc sp. FACHB-133. Next base: position 129,633 of record NZ_JACJSH010000008.1, on the reverse strand, counting down.
CTAAATAGAGATATTCTTGGTAACGTTCTTGACGTTCGAGAATTTTTAGCCGAATTAGTGCCAAATCATCTGCATAGTCTGGCACGTCTTCTTCCCAAGCTCCCCTTTCGGTAATATTACCTTGAAGAACTTGCACTAGGGGCGGATAATCCCAACCTTGGCGCAAAGCTTCCATCACTAGGCCAAAATCAGCATTCCACTCATCTTGCCAAGCTTCCAAATTTATTTGAATATCAACTTTTTCTTCTGGGGTAAGTTCAGCAGTCAGAATTGCTTCACACCAAGCCTCATTTAATTCCCCAACAATTTCATCATTTTCGGCACCGTAATCTGCAATATCGTCCCAATTTTCCACACAAGTAAAGGTAATCGCTTCTAAAATAGCGATCGCATTTTCACCCTCTCCCCGTTCGCTAAAAGCTACCGCAGTTTGTACCACACTCACCAATTCTTCGGCAATTGGATCTTCTTCACACCCTTCCTCAAAGAAGCGCACAGCATCCCGAATAATTTGCCGGACTTGCCGCCGAAAGGGAGCCGGATCAATAGTCAGACGGCGGACAGGTCTTATGCTTGTTTGCTCAACAATAGGATTCGTCATCCAACCTACATGACGGTCAATCGCATCAATTAGTGGTGGGTATTCATTTACCAACTCTTGCAGCAGCCTTTGAGTTTGGATATTATCCAGGCGATTGAGTAGTTGTTCTAGGGTGGGGCGCTGTTCAATACTTTCTGAATCACGCACACAGACAAGCATCGTGGCGATAATGTGTTTGCACCACCCGTCAAAGTTGTAGGCACAGGTGCAGTTTGCTGAGGTTAACCCACTGCTATCGAAACTCAAATTGACATGATAAGGTCTTGCTTCAGTACCTGCAACTTCCGCTTGAAGCAGATGACCACGTTGGGTAACAGTATGAACAGCACCAGCCTCATAGTACGCCTCGCCGCGTTGGAAAGATTTGGTGTTGGCATGACGGCGGATAGTAAATTCAGTAATTTGGGGAATAGACATCGAGCGATCGCCTGTGTAAATCCTCTGGATGAATCCTAAATCCAGCTTAGGTGTTAGACGATGGCGCTGTAAAGTTATTGGGAATTGGGAAGAGGACAAGGGGACAAGGAGAATTGGGGACAATGGGAAAGACTTGTCTCAAGTTCTCACCCCTTGTCCCCCCATTCCCCATTCCCTTTAAAATAAGTATCTAGATTTGACTATAATTACTGAAAACATCCATCTTTTCGCCCGAAGTCAGTGAATCATAACTGAAGTTAGCAACACCTGAACGTTAAATCAGTAAATAGTTATCAGGCGGATGGTAGGGGATTTAAATCAGTTAGCAGTTTCCAGTGTTCACTGAATAACTGTGTGCTGGGGGCTTAAACCCAGCAACAAAACTGACAACTGATAACTGATAACTGTTAAAGGGGTTGCGCTGATTGTCGGTCAAGTTGAGAATAAATAGGCGAAGCAGACGGGGAACCTAACGTGAGTCAAGGATTTGATTACGATTTAGTTATTATCGGCGCTGGTGTAGGCGGGCATGGTGCAGCCTTACACGCCGTAAGTTGTGGTTTAAAAACAGCGATTATTGAAGCTGGTGATATGGGAGGAACCTGTGTTAATCGGGGTTGTATTCCTTCTAAAGCGCTGCTGGCGGCATCTGGACGTGTGCGGGAGTTACGCAATGCCCACCACCTCAAATCGCTGGGAATTCAAATTGGTAGCGTGGAATTCGATCGTCAAGCGATCGCTAATCATGCTAATAATCTCGTCTCAAAAATTCAAGGGGACTTAACCAACAGTCTCAAACGTCTAGGAGTCGATATTCTCAGGGGTTGGGGAAAAATCGCTGGGGCACAAAAAGTTTCTATCACCGGAGACGGTGGTGAAAAAATCATCACAGCCAAAGACATCATCCTTTCCCCTGGTTCAATTCCTTTTGTACCTCCAGGGATTGAAGTAGATGGCAAAACTGTCTTTACTAGCGACCAAGGTGTGAAGTTAGAGTCTCTACCAGACTGGGTGGCGATTATTGGTAGTGGTTACATCGGCTTAGAATTTTCTGATATTTACTCAGCTTTGGGTTGTGAAATCACCTTGATTGAAGCCCTAGATCAGTTAATGCCAGGATTTGACCGCGATATTGCCAAACTTGCCGAACGCGTGCTGATTACTCCCCGCGATATTGAAACCAAAGTGGGGATATACGCCAAAAAAGTCACCCCTGGTTCACCAGTGGTAATTGAGTTAGCAGATTTCAAAACCAAAGAAGATGTAGATGTCATCGAAGTAGATGCTTGCTTGGTGGCTACAGGACGCATCCCGGCGACCAAAAATCTTGGTTTGGAGTCTGTGGGTATAGAACTCGATCGGCGGAATTTTATCCCAGTTGATGATCGCATGGCAGTACTATCAGGCGGTGAAGTAGTACCAAATGTCTGGGCAATTGGCGATGCTAATGGGAAGATGATGTTAGCACATGCGGCTTCTGCTCAGGGCATCATCGCAGTAGAAAATATAGTTGGGAGGGAAAGAATAGTAGACTATCGCAGCATCCCCGCAGCAGCTTTTACCCACCCAGAAGTTAGCTATGTAGGTTTAACAGAAACCGCAGCGAAGGAATTGGGACAAACCGAAGGGTTTGAAATCGCCACAAGTCGGAGTTACTTCAAAGGGAATTCCAAAGCGTTGGCAGAAAATGAAGCCGACGGTATTGCCAAAGTGATATATCGCAAAGACACAGGAGAAGTCTTAGGCGTTCACATTTTCGGACTGCACGCCTCAGACTTAATTCATGAAGCGTCAGCCGCGATCGCAAACCGTCAATCCGTCCAAAGTCTCGCACATCTAGTTCACGCCCACCCGACACTTTCGGAAGTGCTGGACGAAGCTTATAAACGAGCGATCGCAATTTAGGGATTAGGGATTAGGTACTGGGAATTGAGAAGAATTCTTCCCCAGTCCCCAATCCCCATTCTCCATTCCCCATTCCCCATTTCCCATTTCCCATTCCCCAATTATGCAAATCCGTCGTCGTTCCCCTAATCCAGCTATTGCTGTATCCATGTTACGTTACCAGGCTGCCGTACCTGATTCAGCGCCAAACAATATCTTGGAAGAAATTGTCTGGCAGAAAGAAGTAGAATATGACCTGATGCGGGAAAAGGTTCCTTTGCAAGAATTGCGAAAGCAGGTACTGACTGCGCCGCCAACCCGTGATTTTGTTGCGGCTTTGCGCCAAGGTAAGACGAAGCCAGCATTGATTACCGAAGTTAAAAAAGCTTCACCAAGTAAAGGCGTTTTCCGAGAAGATTTTGACCCAGTAGCGATCGCCCAATCTTATCAGCAAGGTGGTGCTAGTTGTCTTTCGGTGCTAACCGATGTCAAGTTCTTTCAAGGTAGTTTTGAAAACTTAGCCAAGATTCGGGCTGCCGTAGATTTGCCCCTATTATGCAAAGAGTTTATCATTTATGCTTACCAAATATACTTGGCACGGATTCACGGTGCAGATGCTATTTTGTTGATTGCGGCTATCCTGGGCGATCAAGATTTGAAATACTTCCTCAAAATTGCTAACAACTTGAAAATGGCAGCCCTGATTGAAGTCCATAGCTTGGCAGAACTTGACCGTGTGTTAGCCTTGGATGGGGTCTCTTTAGTAGGAATCAATAATCGCAACTTGGAAGATTTCTCCGTTGACTTGCAAACTACTTGCCAACTTTTAGCTGCAAGGGGTAGCCAATTGCAGGAGAAAAACATCCTTGTTGTCAGCGAGTCAGGACTACACAACCCAGATGATTTGAGTTTAGTGCTTACAGCAGGTGCATCTGCTGTACTGATTGGAGAGTCTTTGGTAAAACAACCAGATCCCGGCGCTGCGATCGCCAGTATATTACCGAAAAATTTCTGAAATAAAAACTTCCCCTGTACCTCTTAGTGCAGGGCAACTAATGGGGCATACTATGCGTAGACACGCAGCACTTTGCTGTCAACTATTATCAATATCTTTGCCAAATCTTCATCGCTAATCAAATCAAAGCCATAAGCAACTAGTTATTTCTTATGTAACAATTTATATACGAGAGATGAAATTTGACTAAGACAAAATTCCAAATATGAAATCAAAATTAAACTTCATGGAGCAAATTCCTCTACCTTCACCTATTCACTACGAACTTATACTTCAACTTTTAGAAAGACAAACTATGTTAGCAGTAAATGATAATCCAGATTTACGCCATCAGGTAAATCAACTAATTATTACTCTCCGTAAAGCTGCGGTACAACAAAAACGACTAGAAGAAATTTGCGAGTTTTCCTCTGTAACTGTCGATCACCGTTGGTCAATCAACCATCATAACGATAGCAAAGTTGTTACCCCCGATTGAAGCTGATAACTGAATATCTCAACCTCAAATTTGGCATCTTTATTAAGATAGTTTACTGTTATCAGGAAAAAATATCTCTGTGTATTTAAAGAGATAGCATTAAAAAGTTACGCCGCACTTCCTTGACTCAAATGCACGGTTTGGGGTGTGATTTAAAATGATTTTGTTTAGAGATTTTTTTTTACTTTGTAAAAGTATCTACAGATGTTAGATGAAGGTTAGAAATTGACAGTCTTAATAATCAGATTTTTGGTGATATAAATTTTACTTTATTTAGCTATTTACCTAAAGTTATACATAGTTATTTTCTCTCTAAATTCTAAATCGCTTGTTTACAATTTATCCAATAATTATATTAATGCTGTAAGTAATTTTGCACAATAAATCAAAACTATGTAATATTAATGAACTAGGCTAAAACCCTTATACCTATTGCCTTATGCCAACGACAATTATTTACGCTCACTTACTTATGTAGAAAAAGACTGTCATCTTTCTCAAATTTTAGATTGCAACAAGTTCATACTGATTTAGCGGAAACTGTAATTCAGCTAAAATATTTATGAGATTATCTCCCGAATTTGACGAAAGATGAAATATAACAGCATTGATGAACTCTTCAGAAATAATCAGGCTTGGGTTGCGGAGAAATTAGCTATAGATCCAACTTACTTTCAAGAATTATCTAAGGGACAAACACCACCTTTTCTATACATTGGGTGTTCTGATAGTCGTTTACCCTTAACAAACCTTACTCGTACAGAACCAGGAGAATTATTTGTTCATCGTAATATTGCTAATCAAGTTTCTCTAACGGATATTAACTTTTTAGCCGTTTTAGAATACGCAATTTTACATCTAAAGGTGGAACATATTATCGTTTGTGGTCACTACGACTGCGGAGGAATTAAAGCGGCTTTAGAAGGAAGAACCATCGGCATTCTTGATAATTGGGTAAATCCTATTCGGGAACTGTATTTACACAAACAAGAAGAAATTGATGCCTTACCAACCAGAGAAGAACGTCTGAATCGTTTGGCAGAAATAAATGTAGTGGCGCAAGTGAAAAATCTTTACCAAACTTCTATCATGCGTCAGGCACTTTATGAGCGAAAAGCGCCTATGGTTCATGGTTGGGTACTAGATATACGCACTGGCTTAATCAAAGATTTGAATGTCTCAACTGTGCAATGGCAGTTACACATCTGCCCTTTGCTTCTAGAGTTTAGACTCTATGCGATGTTAAAAAATGAGAGCTAATTCGGGATTGCCTACCACAGAGATTAATACTTTATCGACATGATAAATCATGTCTTTAGAGTTTTTTAAGTAAAAGAAACATGGTATTGTCATATATCCGTGCAGACATCCAACTCAAAAATCTTTTTGTAGAGGCAATTGATTAATTGCCTCTGTAGATATATTTACACCCAATCTACTCGTACAAAGAATTATTTCTTAGCAATTATCCATACTGCATGAATAATTCCAGGAATGTAACCGAAAAGCGTCAGAACTATATTAATCCAAAAATCTATACCAAAACCTACTTGTAAAAAAACTCCCAAAGGCGGTACAAAAATGGCACACAGAAGCCGAACTAAATCCATGTAAACCTCCTAATTCCTCTTACTAAAAATAGCTTGTTAGTGAAGTGATTCACTACTGTTCAAGCATATTTGTACCTCTCAAAGATAACATTCCCTTTTTCACTTGAGGTCGCGGTTAAGATGCGGTAAACCGCACTCAAAATTAGCCACCGCTAATTTTGGCTTTATAACCTAGCTTGGTCAAAATCTCGACAATTTTCTGTTTGTGTTCGCCCTGAATTTCAATTTCGTTATCTTTAAGTGTCCCACCTGTCCCACACTGGGTCTTCAACTGCTTTACTAAGTCTGCCAAGGTTTCTGGTTTAGCTTGAAAACCGCTAATCACTGTAACAGTTTTGCCTTTGCGTCCTTTGCGAGAAGCTTGTACTTTTAGATTTTGTTGTTGTGGGGGCAGTTCTGGAATTGGTCTTTCTGTGGCGGCGGAGTTGTCGTTACCAAATTCGCGGTAGACGAAGCTTTTGTCAGAAGATTTAGAATTGGAAGAAGACATAAAATAAATGTTTAAGAAAAATTTCAAAGGCAGTGGAAACTTCTACGCAACCATTCTGCTGGGATATCAATTTCTAGGCTAACATTACAAATCCATTGCCAGGAATTGGGCATTGGGCATTGGGGAGAATAACATTTCCTCTTTCCCCTCTGCCCCCTTGCTTCTTCCTCCTTCCCCATTCCCCATTCCCCATTCCCCTTTCCCTAGATATACCCAGATATGTCCCAGACTTTTCTATAATAATTAAGTCATTTTCGTCATCGAAAACAGCCTGTGACTACCACTCCCCTATCTCCAAGTTCAACTGCTCAGGTTCCCGATGCGTTAGGTCGCTTTGGACGCTTCGGCGGTAAGTATGTACCTGAAACGCTGATGCCTGCCCTTGCTGAATTAGAAACAGCTTATCAGCAATACCGCAATGACCCTGGTTTTCAAGCAGAATTACAGCAGTTGTTACGAGACTATGTGGGACGCGCCACACCATTGTATTTCGCGGAACGCCTGACTGCTCATTATGCGCGACCCGATCGCACTGGTCCACAAATTTATCTAAAGCGCGAAGATTTAAATCATACAGGCGCTCACAAAATCAATAATGCCCTTGGTCAGGTTTTGTTAGCGAAACGCATGGGTAAGCAACGGATTATTGCCGAAACTGGTGCTGGACAACATGGAGTTGCTACAGCCACAGTTTGCGCTCGTTTTGGGCTGGAATGCGTAATTTACATGGGCGTTCATGATATGGAACGCCAATCTTTAAATGTTTTCAGAATGCGGTTGATGGGGGCAGAAGTGCGTCCGGTGGAAGCGGGAACTGGAACCCTGAAAGATGCCACTTCGGAAGCAATCCGCGATTGGGTAACAAATGTGGAAACAACTCACTACATCTTGGGTTCAGTAGCAGGGCCCCATCCTTACCCGATGATGGTACGTGATTTCCATGCAGTAATCGGCCAAGAAACTCGCGCCCAAGCAATGGAAAAGTGGGGCACATTGCCTGATATTCTCTTGGCTTGTGTGGGTGGTGGTTCCAATGCAATGGGACTATTCTATGAGTTTATTAATGAGCCTTCTATACGGTTCATTGGGGTTGAGGCAGCCGGAGAAGGTGTTAATACTGAAAAACACGCAGCAACCTTGACAAAAGGACGAGTTGGTGTGTTGCACGGAGCAATGAGCTATCTATTACAAGATGAGGATGGGCAAATCATTGAGGCGCACTCAATTAGTGCAGGGTTAGATTATCCCGGTGTGGGGCCAGAACATAGCTATTTGAAAGACACTGGTCGCGCTGAATATTATAGTGTGACAGATGCAGAGGCAATGGCTGCATTCCAGCAATTATCGAAATTGGAAGGGATTATCCCAGCATTAGAAACAGCCCATGCGATCGCATATCTTGAAACCTTATGTCCCCAACTAAGCGGCAGTCCTCGGATTGTAATTAACTGTTCTGGACGCGGTGATAAAGATGTACAAACGGTAGCTAAGTTATTAGATCCAGGGTAAATCTACTTAAAATATTTGGGAAGAAGCTAATGATGGATCAACAATTCCAACACGCTATGCTACCACAACCCACTCATGATGAGTTGGCACGTCAAAACTTTGTGCAAAGTCTGAAAAAGCATATTTTCAGGAATATTTCTCCTGGCAATAAAGTAGTTTATGAAAAACTAGCCAAGCCGAAGTTTGAACAAGAACATCAGCGTCCTCCCCAAAATCGCCATGAAATTCGGGAAGTAATGCAGCATGAACCCTACTACCGATGGACTAGTGCCCTCAAGCGCATCAACCAGGAAATATTATGGAATGCTGTAAATACCAGTGTTGAAAGACAACTGCCAGAATTGATTGAGCGTGCCAAAGATCGTGGTAGTGAACTGGGTACTTTAACCCTCGACCCAAATTTTCAAATACCTAATTATCAAAAAGCTGTAGACATTCACTGTATGCCTGGAGGATATCACAGCGAATTCACTACTGATGATGTAGCTGCTGGCGCAACCTATGATCGCGGCGCTTACCTTTATGGTCTTGGTTGGTTGGGGCCGCTGAATAATGATATGGGGCTATCTATAGTCCAAAACTACCTTCTGCCAGAGTATCCAGACTTTCGACCCAGAAAAATTCTTGATATGGGATGTTCTATTGGTAATAGCACATTACCCTACGTAGATGCTTACCCAGATGCAGAAGTCCATGCCATCGATGTCGGCGCACCCATGTTGCGTTACGCTCATGCAAGAGCCGAAGCATTAGGCAAACGGGTACACTTCTGGCAGCAAAATGCCGAACATACTAACTTTCCAGATGAATCATTTGACTTAGTGGTTTCTCATATTTTGCTGCATGAAATTCCCCCGCCAGCCGTCCGTAAAGTCATGCAAGAGTCTTATCGTCTACTGGCTCCCGGTGGAATCATGCTCCATCTGGAAGCACCCTTGTATCATCATCTAGATGTTTATACACAGTTCATTTTTGATTGGGAAACCGCTAACAACAACGAACCCTTCTGGAGTGCAGTACGCGATCTGGATTTGGTGACGTTAGCTACTGAGGCTGGTTTTGCAGCAGATAAGACATTCGAGAAGTTTGTCCCTAATGGGGCATGGAAAGCAAAAGTAACTAATGGCCTTTTTCAAAATGGTAACTCAGGCAGCCTAAACACTTGGTTTGTTGTTGCTGCAACAAAGTAAATACCAATTCGTAATTCGTAATTGAGAAAGCCAGATTTTATCTGGATTTCTTTGTTTTGTGTATGTAGTCTTACTTTGAGAGAATTGGTATTAGGATGACAAAAATAGCTAAGGGCAAACGACCTGTTTACTTAGACAATCCACAAATCGATAAATTGTTAGCGATCGTCATGGCTTTGACTGGCGAGGTGTCTGTGCTGCATGAGCGTCTGGATACCATTGAAAGGTTACTAGAGGTTAAAGGTATTTTATCGGCTACTGAGATCGAAGCTTACGAACCAGATGCAAAAGTAACAAAAGAGCGAGAACAGTGGCGTGCAGAATATATTGCACGAGTGTTACGTGTGGTGCAAGAAGAGTTATAAACCCTCAACCAAAGCTAGTCGCACAGAGGCTTTAGTGGATAAAATTATGCTATTTAAATAGCGAAAATAATCCTAATGGTAGAGGGAATTTTTTCATAAACAGCACTTTTTTCGTAAGATTGTGAATTTTAAAGTTTTGTAGTAGCGTTTGAACAAAAAAGAGCATAAACAGAAATATATAGACCTATAAGCAATTTGTCACATTTAGATTAGTTTGATTAGATTGTCTGGAACTTTACTTTCAGCACATGATTAAAAGAACAATCTACGGCGTTGCTTTAGGCACTATTGTCCTCAGTAGCGGAGCGATCGCTACTCCTATAACAAATTCAACTTTTACACCAGTGTCTTCATCTATATCAAGTGATGCTTTCAAAATTGCAGCATTTAGTATCAACACTACTGTTGTAGAGCAATCGGTTTTCAACCAAATTAATAGCTACAGAACTTCCCAAAGGCTACCAGCACTAACTCGTAATTCTGCCATTGATAATCAAGCTAGGATTCATAGTCAGAATATGGCTAGTGGGAAAGTTCCCTTTGGACATACAGGATTTTCACAGCGTATTCAAGCAATCGGTATTTCTTACACATCTGCTGGTGAAAATGTTGCTTACAACCAGGGATCTACTGACCCTGCGACGACAGCCGTTCAAGGCTGGCTCAAAAGTCCAGGGCATCTAGCCAACATCAGAGGCAATTTTAATAAGACGGGGATTGGTGTCGCCAGCAATAGTGCAGGCAAAGTCTACTTCACACAAATTTTCCTTCGCTGATATAGCGGTTCTCAATTGCATAGAATACAGACTTAACAAGAGCAACCCCTTACCTACTAGCGTTGGGGAGTAAGATTCAAAACCTCTCTCATAAAAGTTTTCTCAAATTCCCCAGACTGAAGTCTGGGGAACAAGCTTGTTCTAAATTAGGACTTATACCAATTTTGTATGAAGATACGCTAAACCATATTTAAGTACAAGACAGAAGAAAGAGAAACGTAGACGCATTAGCAAAGTGGTAGCGACGTTCGCGTAGCGTCTCGCAGAGAAAGAGCGTCAGCGGCTTGCCGCAGGCTACCGCAAAGGACGCATTCGCGCAGCGTCTCGTCAGAGAAGGACACAAAGAAAGAAAGAAGTTAAAAGGGTTTGGCGCAGCCTCACAAAGAAATGGTATTACGCAAAAAGGCAGTGAAAGCCTTGATTTACCTAGGGGCAATACTTTGTGGGAAACCGCTTTGTATCTATATGAATGCCCCGACATTTCATACCTAATCTGTAAGTCTTATATAGCAGTTATCGTTTGAATGCAATACAGTTTAACCTCTCTACTTTTAGGAGAGAGGCTTTGAGTCTTACTCCCCTTTCCTTATAGGGAAGGGGTTGGGGGTTAGGTCTATATTGCACTCAACTAAGAACCGCTATAAATTAAATGTTGAATTATGTAGTATTTAATAGACAAATGTAATTGAAACTACATTATTTTTTAGTAATTCATGAAAATCTTAAATTCTCAGCAAAAATAACCGTTATTTGATAAAGATGAACTATTGAAATATTGACAATTGGAAATGATTTTTTCTATTTCTTATAAAGGATGTAGCCAGATTGCCGAAATTCATCAATCCTTAATAGTATCGTGGTATATATCATTGGAACAATAAGGTAGAGTAGAAGTCTTATATCTCTACACATCACGCAATTCTCCATGTTCCGACAAACTGCTTTTGGCATCGCTTTAAGTGCGCTTGTCCTTGCTAGTGGATTAACGACTGTTCCGATACCAAATCATCCTTCTACGAATACATCCACCCGTAATAAGCTGTTGTCGCTTTTTTCCAGTCAGGTTGCAATATCGACTCCTACTTTTAAAACTACTGAGCTAGAAAAATCAGTTTTTGAGCAAATTAATCGATATCGAGCTGCTAAAGGACTGCCAAAGTTGACCCTGAATGCAAATATTACTCGACAGGCAAGAATTCATAGTCAGAATATGGCTAAGGGTAAAACCCCATTTAGCCATCAAGGATTTGAAGGGCGAGTCAAAGCTATCCCTATTCGCTACAACAGTGCGGCGGAAAATGTTGCTTTTAACCGGGGATATAGCAACCCTGTAGAGGAAGCTGTTACTGGTTGGATTAACAGTCCCGGACATCTAAAGAATCTGAAAGGAAATTACAACCTGACTGGAATTGGCGTTGCTACTAATAATCAAGGCGAAGTCTACCTGACACAAATCTTTTTTCGCACTAGGTAGATTTAATTTATGATTTTTTGCACAATAATAATGTAGTGTCTGACAAGACTTGTATCTGTTGGACACTGCTATTATTTTTGAACAATTCATGACATTACAAGATTTTCAGGTAAGCGATCGCGATCTCAGTGACGCAGCTCTTGGACAGTATTTAGAATCGACAGCGATCGCAGTTGACACAGAAACGATGGGATTATTGCCACAGCGCGATCGCTTGTGTCTTGTCCAGCTGTGCAACCTAGAAGGGAAAGTCACTGTAATTCGCATAGCCAAAGGACAAATTGAGGCCCCAAATTTAAAAAAACTCTTCGAAGCGGCCAATGTTGTAAAGGTGTTTCACTTTGCTCGCTTTGACATTGCCACTTTGCGGGCCAATCTGGGGATTCAGGTTAGCCCTGTTTTTTGCACCAAAATTGCTAGTAAGTTAGCCCGTACTTACACAAATCGCCACGGACTCAAAGATGTGGTGCAAGAGTTAGAAAAAGTAGAACTAGATAAAAGCTCTCAAAGTTCTGATTGGGGTAATGCCATTAGCTTATCTGAAGCTCAACTTAGTTATGCTGCCAATGATGTGCGTTACTTACTTAGTGTGCAGCAAAAGTTAACAGAAATGCTCAAACGAGAAGAACGCTGGGAAATTGCTCAAGAATGTTTTGAATTTTTGCCAACGATAGTTTCTTTAGATTTATTGCAATTTAAAGATTTATTTGAACATTAGAGTCAACACTAAATCTATTTCAAAATAGTGTATTGGGTATTGCAAGAGAGATTTTCATCTTTTCTTGTACAGTGTAATTCATGGAGTCTTTTACAACATTTGTTGATCCTGTCCTTCAGCATTAAAAGTCAAAATATTCTGTCTTTCGATTTGTGAATTGTGACTTCTCTGCTCATAGAAAATCAAGATTAGACCTCTTGGAAAATTCTCTAACACCCCACCAGTAACCTCTCCCTGCAACCAGACAGGGGAGACTTTGATGTAACTCAAAGGTATAGTGGGGTTTTATTCTTGATTTCTGCAAGAGGTCTATCGCTAATTTTCTCAGTTATTTTTGCCTAAGAGCCGACATTGGAATCATCTCTGTCTTTAGATTCACTAATGCCTTCTTTAATATTGCTAGCTCCCTCTTGAATACCTTCTTTGAGATTGCTAGCTCCTTCTTGAATGCTGTCTTTGAGGTTACTAGCGCCTTTCTTGATGGCTTCCGTCGCGCTAGTACCTCCCTTTGGCTGATTTTGTTCGTGATTCTTTAGCCGATCTACGATATTGTAGTCGTCTGCACCTGCGGGAGTTTTTGATTCAACAATCCCTTCTGTTGGGCCACCAATAGCCTTCCATCCAGCAAGACCACCTATCAGTTGAGAGACATGCTCAAATCCATTAGAACGCAGTTGTTGCGCGGCTTGGGCAGTTTCTTCTTCATTAGCACCGTAAACGTAAATATCACGACTCTTATCCAAAGAAGGTACTGCACGCTCTACCAATTCATTTATGGGCATGGGCATTGCTCCCATAATGTGACCTTGATTGAAGGTGTTGCGATCGCGCACATCCAGTATTGTAAAAGCTGGTTCGCCCCATTCTAAACGAGACTTTAGGACATGAGCATCAGATTGTCCTTGTATTGGTGGTTGTGGGGGAATGATGCCGCCTACTAAATTGTTAACCATAGGTATTCCTTGCTGACGATATTAATAGCAATTTAACGGAGTCAATATATTTAATTACTCTTTCTCTAGGCTGAATCTATTCAAAATCTCTCTTGAGATAGAGTAGCTAATTAAAATATTTTCTACCATTTAACCCATTGCAAATATAGTCAAATTGAACTATTAAAAGAGATTTTTATTTATAGTAATTTTAATAAAATGTTTAAAATTTATATTTTGGATATTTACTTATTTACAATAAATTTTAAATAATAGACTTTATTCTATTTTATTAAATACAGAGGTTCTCGAATGGAAGCAATACAGTTTGACCTCTCTCCAAACCTCTCTCCTAAAAGGAGAGAGGCTTTGAATCTTACTCCCCTTCCCTTATAGAGAAGGGGGTGGTGGGTTAGGTCTGTATTGCACTCAACTGATAACCGCTATATCCTATCCAAAATCGTCTAAAAATTAAAAGTATTCAGCGAATATTAGAGGAATTACGTAGCTTTTCAATATCTGCGATCGCTAATAATAATGTTTCTTCAATCTCTTGCCGCACTATTGGAGTTACATCAGCCGCAATATTGATGCAATCAACTAGTAATTTATTACCATTATAATATTTTTGGAGCAATTCTTTTTGCTCTTCAGTAAACTGCCAATCATAACCAATATGGCGATGCTTAATTAGCATATCTCTTAATTTTTCACCCCAAATTTTGCTTTTAGATTTCCACCAGTCCCTAAACTGCTCTGGATTACTATCTATTTTTGGTAGTTGTTTCTTGAGTTGTTGCAGCACTTGCTTAAATTTAATATCAACAACAATATCAATAGCTTTATCAAAGGCAATAACAAGGGCATGAGCATGATCGAGGGCATCGTTGAGGGTATGCTCAAAGGCAAAGTCAAGATCGTGAATACACGCAACAGTACTGAATAGAAACTCATCTAATACAAGCTCTGCATTAAAGGTGATGTTACCTACAAGAGCGCACTCAAGGTCATAACCAGAGGTATAGACAAAAGCATTATGTCTACTGCAAATGCAAGAGCTTCGCTCAACGCAAACGAGATAAAAAGCACGAACACCTGCTGCTTTGTAACTACTAGAAACTGAACTAGATTTTTGATGCAGCCAGGTTAGAAAATGCTGTAATTTTTCATCGTCAGCCAATAGCAAATCAACTTTTTGTTTCATTAAATGTAGTATTTCATTAGCATTTGGCAACATAGTAACAGTTAGTAAAAATACTTGCCGCCAGTGCCTTTCAGTTATATGATTGACGAGATTGTTACAATCATAGTCTTGGTAACTTTCAACAATTTTTCGAGCCGTGAAATACTTTTGAAATGTCAGATGAGAAAAAGAGTAAATTCCCCGTGCCCTTTCCACCAATAACCCATTCTGTACCTCAATTGCTTCTAGCACTGCTTCATTATCTAGCTGGTATTGAGTTGCATCAGAGTTAAGATTTTGTATGGGTTCAAGATAGTCAGCAATAAGTTGCAGGATATTTTCTTGTTCAAAAAAGTATTTTTTTTGCTCAAAAGTGATAGCTGCAAGTTGAAAAAGCAGCTTTTTCTTACTTGCTAGAGTTAAATTATAAGCAACGCGATCGCGTTTAATTCCTCTGACTTCATCCCATCTGACCAACAAAATGTTCAGTGCTTGCTCATATAACTTGGCTGGATTTACGGGAAATTGATTTTTTACTTGGAACACTAAGCAAATCAAATGTAGCAGTAAGGGAGTGACCGCCAATTCTCGGATATGCTGATTTTCTGGTAGATGAAGCTGATTAATAAATAAATTTCCTATTGCTTCCCCATCTTCTTTAGACTTAAGAGCAACTCCAACAAACCAATTTTTGGCAAAAAATTCTATTTGTCCTTGGTCAAAGTCTTCTAACTCAACTTCAGTAAATCCCTGAAATCTATATTTTTGGGCAGCAATCCGACAGCTAATAACAAACTGATTTTTGTAAAAAGTTTGGGTAAGTCTCCGAATTTCGATTGTTAATTGTTCTGCCTTTTCTGCTGGCACTTCATCTAATCCATCTAGCAAAATCAGCAGTTTTCCTTCTGTCAGAAGAGTTTTAGTTGATTCCTTTTCAACACCGCAATTGATAAAATCTTGGATGATGTAGTTTAATAGATTGAATTCACTATCATTTTTGACATCTTCAGCAAATTCTTTCATCCTAATAAAAGTTGCGATGCGGTTTGGCTGAAAATTGCCTTTGTTACACTCAATCGCTAGATATTGTAAAAATATAGTTTTACCTGACCCTGGTTTACCCAGCACCATCAGTTTTGAGTGCCTTAATACTGCTTCCAACCCTGGTAATCTTCTCTGACGGTTGTATCCTCCAAGTTGATTAAAGTCTGATTCCGATTTCAAGTCTTTCAACAGGTCAGAAATTTCTTGCCATTGCAGGCTTACTATCTCCTCTAAGACATTAGTATTGGTGTAAATATCCATCAGTTGGACTGTCTGGGAAATGTCCAACATTTGCAGAGTGTTGCACTGGTCTTGAATTTTCTCTTGGCGCTTTTGACGCACTTCCCGCACCAGTGTATCGAGGTCAGTACCTTTGATTTGCGTCTTAGTAGTTACCTCAAATGCCACATTTTCAGGTAAACCAGCAACCTTTTGCCAAGACAAACCTAGCTGCTGGCAAATTTGCACAAAACAAGATCGGGAAACTGACTCACCTGCAAAAAATTTGGAAACTGGTTGACGTGTAATGCCTAAAGCTATCGCTAATTTATGCTGACTCCAAGTTTTGTCTGTTAAAGCTGTTTTTGCTGCCCTTATACCTTCTGGTGATGCTCTGAGTCCTTGGCTTGTCATAGTCTCAGGCTGAAATTTGTAGTATAGTATATGCTTAAAAGGGTAGCTACATGTAAATGCACCCAGAGTGAATTTTCGTAGTCCCTCTTCAGGAGCAGATACTAGTTAGTTCAAGTAGGATTGGGTAGAATCTAAATTGGTTTATGGCTTAGTTTGTGGGCCTTTACGAATCACTAATTAATCAGGGAGTACATTGCTTTTCCAAAGTTGTAGGAAACTGCCGTAGCGTCTGGTGTCTCTCTAGACTATTTCTGATTATAAAAATTGTCTCACATTACACTTATCTTAAGTATTAAAGTCAATAATTATACAATGTAAATTCAAAATTATACAAAAATCATACAAAAATCATACAATTTATCAGCATTACGGTGGCTGAAGTTTTCATAAACTTCATGGAAAATTAATTGTATACAAGTACTACAGTAGCGATCGTACTCAGCAGAGACGCGCGTGAATCCACTCTCAACAGAAACACGTACAGCAAAACTGGGACAACAGCGAATCGCCCAATCTACAATAGGCAGCATTATGGTTATGATTACCGCTACTACTCCTAAAATTCTGATTGTTGATGACGACTTCGGCGTGAGAAATCTCGTTCATCGTTTTTTGAGTCGGAAATATCAAATAGAGGCAGCAGCAGATGGTAAGACTGCCTTATCGATGTTTGAGCAATTCAACCCAGCCTTAGTAATTCTGGATTGGAATTTGCCAGATGTTAATGGTTATAGCCTTTGTCAAGAAATGCAGAGTCGAACTAATGTTTTAGTGCTGATACTGACTAGTAGGACTGATGAAGCTGATAAAATTAAAATCTTGAGTGCAGGTGCTGATGATTTCATGACTAAACCATTTAGTCTTGCAGAAGTAGAAGTTAGAATAGAAGCTCTTTTGAGGCGGATACGCTACATCAACCCTTCACCAACACAACGGATTATTTTCAAGCAGCTAGTAATTAATCCAGAGGGACGGGAGGTAATACTAAACGATAAGCTTCTCGCTTTAACAGCACTGGAATTTAATATTTTACATTTTTTGGCAAGTCATCCTAATCAGGCTTGGAGTCGCCCACAATTAATCCAAAAAATCTGGGGTTGCGACTACGTAGGAGATGGCCGGGTGGTTGACGTACATATTGGTCAGCTTCGCAAGAAAATGGAAGTCGATCCTAGCGTACCAGAGTTTATTAAAACTGTACGCGGCTATGGTTATAAGTTTGAAGCACCCGAAGAAAATACTACTTCTTGAGCTTTGCGATTTCAGGAGTAGTTTATAACAAAAAATGATTCATCTGAGTCAGCATTAGTCTTATTGTTTACTTAAATACTTTTACTGAGGCTTGACCGTATAACTTGCGTTAGTTTGGGGCGTTGATACTAAACTCATTTGGTAATTTCGTGTCTGCTCAAGCCTCAGACAGCAACTTTATTGCTTTTAATATATCGTCTCAAGATAAGTTTCAGAAAAATCAAAACTTACAAAGTTTATCCGAAGTTTCACCTATAGGGAAAATTTGGGACAAGCACAGAGCTAATACTGATAAAGTTTTGTATTATTACGCCAAAGCAGACGAACATTATTTTCACCAATATGCTTGGCGCATGAAAATATGTTCCGAGTTGCTGAAATTTCAATTAGTACCAGACGAATCGGAAGGTATTCTCAAGTTAAAGTTATCCGATGCCCGATTTTGTAGAGTTCGTCACTGTCCGGTTTGTCAGTGGCGGCGATCGCTAATGTGGAAAGCAAGAGCTTACAAAATTCTCCCACAGGTTGTAACTGATTACCCCAAGTACCGTTGGCTATTTGTCACCTTGACTGTAAAAAATTGCCAGATTGAGGAACTCAGGGAAAACTTGGATTCGATAAATAAAGCTTTTAAGCGATTTACTGAATTGAAGGCATGGCCTGCAAAAGGTTGGGTAAAATCCACAGAAGTAACTAAAGGTAGAGATGGAGTCTCAGCACACCCGCATTTACATATTTTGGCAATGGTGCCGCCTTCGTATTTCAGTCATGGCTATCTTTCTCATGCCAAATGGGTAGCGTTATGGCAGCAGTGCTTACGGATTGATTACCAGCCTGTTGTTAATACTAGCGCGATCGCTAAACATCATAACCCTTCACTACTTATCCCTGAAATTCTCAAGTATCAGGTAAAAGAGTCAGATTTAGTGGGTGATAGAGAATGGTTTTTAGAGTTAACCCGTCAACTGCATAAAAGTAGAGCGATCGCTGTTGGGGGTATACTCAGGCAGTATATGCGCGAATTAGAGGAGAAAAACCAAGACCTCATTGATGAAAGTGAAGAGACAGACGAGGTGGATGGAGAAAGTTTGTATTTCCGATGGGAGCGCAAGTTACAAAGATTTAATATAGAGTGACATCAGCGATACAAGAACAGGCTCATAATCCTTACATGAAAAGGATTACATAAGTTTAGAACCGTAGATCGTGTGGTTTAATCCGGCGAAAGGACAAAGACCAGCGATCAGATACAACCGGAAGTAGTTCATGGTGAAGATTAGAATAAAACTTGATAACCTGACCATCTTCAAGGTGATATTTATTACTATACCCTTGAGTATCAATGCAGAAAGTAGCACGTCCAATATTGACTAATGCTACCAGAGGTTCAAAAGCGCGGTGGTCACGGTGTCGTTTCATGCCAACACCTGGAGGATAATGGCAGAGTAAGGCAGAATTCCATCCTGGAAGAATGCGATTGCCAAGTCGATTAACCGTCTCATCCGAATGTCCTTTGTTAATTACCGGAGGGTATAGTAGTATTACCTCGTTTCCAAACGGTTTGTGAGTTCGACCAAAAGCAATCTTACTAGAAGGCATTGACTTCATGCCAAATTGATGATTGCACAAGTAATGAAGACTTTGAAGATCGCAACCAAAGTCTTCAATAGTTTCAATTTTAGCTAAATCCATTATTAACTCCTGAAAATTTCAACTCTGCAAATCAAACTAATTACACCTACCCTCAGCGCGAAGCGTTCAAAGAAAAAATATTTAAAGTCGATTCCACTCCACGACTATTGGAGTACAACTCTTTATTTATTTTCTTCATATACTTTTAGGGGTTAGCCTATTCTTTATTTCTTCAGCGCGAAGCGTTTAAGAAAAAATATTTAAAGTCGATTCCACTCCACGACTATTGGAGTACAACTCTTTATTTATTTCATTCAATCTAGGCGTTAGCCTATTATTTCTCTAACCACAAAAGCACAAAAAATAAATACCAGCCGTCCGAAAAACAGATGGCTGGTATTTATAAATCACCTTTACTTGAAGCTAGTAAATAGGTTCGATGATAAAGTCAAAGAGTCAAAGAGTTAAAGTAATAAATTAGAATTTTTATATATACTGTTAAATGACAGCTTCCAACATGAGGAAACAAAAAAACCAGACAAACAACTAGTGAATGACTGGGATATGCAAAATAGCTTCCCTCGAAATTAGTAAATAACTTTGAGAGGCGATTTATAAATTGTAAAAATAAATTGGGAAGGTATAAGACTGAGCGATTTAAATCCTTAAAAAATCACCTCATACTGACTTCACTGTTACTGCTAGCTGTAATCCCAATGCATCCAGTAATTTCCTCAGACAATAAAATTCAATTTCACCTTGCTCAGATAACATCAAGTCGAGTTGCTCATAGCATTGCTTAACTTGCGCTGGAAACTGATCAATTCCACCCTGTGCCTCAAGTACATTTTTGAGTGCTTTCCCTAACATTTTAGGATCGCCTTCTTCTAGAACTACTTCGATATAAGATGCTGCTTCTAATGGATCTTGGAGATGTTTTACTAGTCCTTCGTGATAGCTTGCACTTTTAGGCATTATCTATACTCCTATAGTCTTTCCAATATTCCTGAGCTTTATCAACATCTTGTTTATAAGTGTTTTTATCTCCACCACATAAAAGAATAATAATTGTTATATTTTCTTGTCCAAAGTATATGTGGTAGCCTGGCCCATAGTCGATTCTCAATTCAAAAACACCTTCTCCAACTGACTTACAATCACCTAAATTACCATCTTAAACTCGATCAAGTCTGGCTCTTTTTTTAGCTTTTACTCTTCTATCTCGCAGAGAATCAAGCCACTCATCAAAAATATTTTTTTCATCTCCTGTCAGATAATTTCTAATTTCTCTTGGTTGCACTTCCATGATTCTTTGGACAAGTCTAGTTATAAATCATGAAATAATTCATAGTTTTCTCGCCGCCAATCTTTGACTAACCAACTCAGCTGCTAAATGTATCGCTGCTTTCATACTTGTAGCATCAGCAATTCCCTTACCCGCAATATCAAATGCTGTTCCATGATCTGGTGAAGTCCGAACGAAAGGAAGACCAATAGAAGTATTAACTGCTCGATCAAACGCCATCAGCTTCACAGGAATTAAGCCTTGGTCGTGGTAAAGTGCCAAGTGGCCATCAGCAGGATTTTGGACTAAAGAATTTCCATACCAAGCTTGACCAGGTTTAACCCACATCGTATCTGGCGGTATTGGCCCATCTAGCTCTAATTTTGGTCTGTTTTGCCGCTCTTGCTCCAACCAGGGAATTAACCAATCTTGTTCTTCATGTCCCAATTGTCCCTGTTCGCCACTGTGGGGATTCAAACCTGCGATCGCAATTCTCCCATTTTCTATCCCAAAATCTTTTTCCAAGCACTCCACCAGCAAATCCAATTTCTGTGTCAACAATTGTGGTGTCAATGTATCCGCTACTTGACGTAAAGGAATATGTGTAGTCGCAAGTAAAGCGCGGAGTGTCCAGTTAGTATGGGGCGATCGCGCTACAAATAACATTCCAAAACGGTCAACACCTGACTTATGTGCCAAAAGTTCCGTTTGCCCTGGATAATTATACCCTGCGGCTTTCCAAGCAGATTTAGCGATCGGCCCCGTGACTATCCCATCAAATTTACCAGCGAGTGTTTGTGCGATCGCATATTCCATATAGGTAAAACTAGCCGCACCACTGGCCGCATTTCCTATGCCGGGAATAATTTGACCTTTAATTTCTCCATCCAATTGCACATCACAGACAGACAACTCTTCTGGATTTGCCAAAGGTGCTAAATTTTCGATTAAATTCAATTTGTGATAAGTCTGTGCCAGCAAATTCCCATTACCCACAACTGTTACGTCGTATTTTTTACTAATTTCCGGTTCTGCTAAAGCTTTTAAAATCACCTCCGGCCCAATACCCGCCGGATCTCCCAGCGTCAGCGCCAAACGTGGGCGATTCTTTTTGCTAAAATTCACTAAATCACCTTGATTATTTTGATACATAAAATTTATTCATAATTATTATCATTAAAATTTTCCCCATCCCCCTCATTTCCCGTTCTACAGTAGGGATTGCCCCCCAAACCAGTAGGGATTACTTGCTAAACTAGTTTAAAATTATTTACACAGGTCTAATCCTACAGTAACTATTGAAAAGCTTCTGCTAGACCTAGTTTACACACACTAATTTGCATAAGGAGAATCACACCAATGGGCGGCGAAATTTTGAATGCAGCTATATTGTCCTTCGGTTTAATCTTCGTGGGCTGGGGCTTAGGCGCATTGTTACTGAAAATTCAAGGCGGAGAAGAATAACTTCTACGATGAGAAGGAGTCAGAAGACAGAATTTAGAATTCAGAATACCCCAGCAGTCAAGTCAGGGTTAACAATCGGAAAGAATTTTTTCTTCTCCACGATTAAAATCGGGGCTTTAAACCTCGATTCTCCATCCAGTCGCACAGAATCCATTCTGGATTCTGGCTTCTGAATTCTGAATTCTTCTTTGGTATTGACTATTAAGAGGGAAGAGGTTTTTCTCTGCCTTGAAAAGTTCTGTTCGCCCCAAGCTGGCGTTCATACTTTTCGCTAAGTGGGAAAAAAGCTTGTCCGTTTACCGGACAGCAATTTTCCCATGAATTTTTCCATAACAAACGATTTTCTTAGAAAAGATGTAAACTTTTGTTTACATAGGTTATTCTGATAACATTCTTTTCATAAAACATTAAAATTTATTACAAACCTCATGACATTATTAATCGTCGGTGCCACTGGCACCTTAGGAAGACAAGTGGCTCGTCGTGCAATCGATGAGGGATATAAAGTACGCTGCCTCGTGCGGAGTAGTAAAAAAGCAGCTTTTCTCAAAGAATGGGGTGCAGAACTTGTACCAGGAAATTTACGTTACCCCGATACCCTAGCGGCAGCTTTAGTTGGTGTAACCCAAGTTATTGATGCGTCAACATCTCGCCCTACAGATTCACTGAGTATCAAGCAAGTTGACTGGGAGGGCAAAGTAGCATTAATTCAAGCAGCAAAAGCAGCAGGTGTAGAGCGCTTTATCTTCTTTTCAATTTTGGATGCGGATAAATACCCAGAAGTACCGCTAATGGAAATTAAGCGTTGTACAGAACTATTCTTAGCTGAGTCAGGCTTGAATTATACCATCTTGCGGCTAGCTGGTTTTATGCAAGGGTTAATCGGTCAATATGGGATTCCCATTTTGGAAGGACAGCCAGTTTGGGTGACAGGTAATTCTTCTCCCATTGCCTATATGGATACTCAGGACATTGCTAAGTTTGCAATCCGTGCATTGAGTGTGCCCGAAACGGAAAACCAAACTTTTCCTGTAGTTGGTACTCGTGCATGGAGTGCAGAAGAAATCATCAACCTGTGCGAACGCTTATCTGGAAAAGATGCCAGGGTAACGCGGATGCCAATCAGCGTACTGCGTGCCGTGCGGGGCTTAATGCGGTCTTTTCAGTGGGGATGGAATGTAGCCGACAGGCTAGCGTTTACAGAAGTATTGGCTAGTGGTAAACAGCTAAACGCTTCAATGGATGAAGTATATACAGTTTTTGGCTTAGATCCGCAACAAACCACAACTCTAGAAAGCTATCTCCAAGAGTATTTCAGCCGAATCATGAAGAAGCTCAAAGAGGTAGACTACCAGAAAAATAAAAATAAAAAGCAGAAACCTAAAAAAGCTCCTTTTAAACAGTCTTCAAAAGCCAATAGTCAATAGTAATTACAGAAGAGACATTAGTCATGAAACTCTACACTCTGGATATTCGACTCCAGATTAATGACTACATGACCCAAAATGTGTAAGGATTACATAATACAAAGCATCGCCTAAACTTGGATATTTGAGTGTGCCGAAAGCAGGCATTATCTACAATGACGTTAAACCGATAGCGGGTCGTGTCGCTATCGAGTTGGAAGACAAGCTAACCGCAGCCGGTTGGGATGTGTTTATCACATCAAGTATCGGTGGAATATTGGGCTACTCTAATCCAGATAGTCCTGTATGCCACACCCCCATTGACGGTCTAACGCCCCCTGGTTTTGACTCAGATATGGAGTTTGCAGTGGTGTTAGGGGGAGACGGCACTGTTTTAGCAGCGTCTCGTCAGGTAGCCCCCTGTGGTATTCCACTATTAACAGTGAATACCGGTCACATGGGATTTTTGACAGAAACTTTCCTGAATCAATTGCCCCAAGCGCTAGAACAGGCAATGAACGGTGAGTATGAAATTGAAGAACGAGCCATGCTCACCGTCAAAGTATTTCGGGGAGATGCAGTACTGTGGGAAGCTCTCTGCTTGAATGAAATGGTACTGCACCGAGAACCTTTGACCTCTATGTGCCATTTTGAAATTGCCATAGGTCGTCATGCACCAGTAGATATCGCGGCGGATGGTGTGATTGTTTCTACGCCTACTGGTTCTACAGCTTACTCATTGAGTGCTGGTGGCCCAGTTGTGACTCCTGGCGTACCTGTTTTACAGCTAGTACCCATTTGTCCCCATTCTCTAGCTTCTAGAGCATTGGTATTTCCAGATACTGAATCGGTGAACATTTATCCAGTCAACATTCCTCGGCTAGTGATGGTGGTGGATGGTAATGGAGGGTGTTATGTCCTACCAGAAGATAGAGTATATATGGAGCGATCGCAATATAGTGTGCGATTTATTCGCCTGCAACCGCCTGAGTTTTTCCGAATTTTACGAGAAAAATTAGGTTGGGGTTTACCACATATTGCCAAACCAACTTCGGTAGAATTACCGTAATGATTGGGCATTGGGAATGGGAAATGGGGAATAGGGGGACAAGGGGACAAGAGGTGAGAACTTGAAACAAGTCTTTCCCCTTGTCCCCAATTCTCCTTGTCCTCTTCCCAATTCCCAATTTACTGATTTCCGTCCAGAATTACTGGTATAGGGATGGTATTTGGAGTTAGTTATTAAGATTGCATCCGAGAATTCGATTGCTGACACCTGAACGTGCTAAAAGATTCTTAGCCGTGCGTCAAATCAGGATTGCTTCATCGTTAAAAACTCGTAATTGCACTTTATAACTGATGTAAAGATTTTCTCTGGAACATCTTTACAATCCCAAATCCAATATCCCAAATTGTTATGACAGTTGCTCCAAGTCCCTGTGTTTTGGTGATTGAAACCGATGAGAGCCTAGCAAATCAGCTTGCTTGCGATTTGCAAGAAGCTGGCTATGAATCGATATTGGCTCATGATGCGACCAGTGGTTTGCAATACTGTCGCGATCGCCAACCTGCTTTAATTGTTTTAGACCGGATGCTAGCAGGAGAATCAGGACTCTCATTGTGTAAAAATCTGAGAAGCACTGGTATGCGATCGCCTGTGTTGATTTTAATGGCAAGGGATACCGTTGACGATCGTGTAGCTTGTCTAGAAGCAGGAGCGGATGATTACATCCTCAAACCTTACCGCTCAGAAGACTTTTTGAAGTTAATTCGCCTCTACTTAAAACCCGATGTGGATACCACGGAGCAATTACGCTTTGGGGATCTTATTTTAGACATCGCAAGTCGCCGTGCTATCCACGGCGGTCGGGCAATTGACTTGACAATGAAGGAATTTGAACTATTAAAATTCTTAATGGAACATCCCCGTGAGGTGTTAACCCGCGAACAAATTTTAGAAAATGTTTGGGGTTATGACTTTCTGGGTGAGTCCAATGTCATTGAAGTGTACATCCGCTACCTGCGCCTCAAAATCGAAGATGAAGGTCAAAAGCGCCTAATTCAGACAGTGCGCGGCGTAGGGTACGTTTTAAGAGAATCCTAGTAGAGATGGCAAAAGTTTGCCTACTTTTGACAATGGGCTTAAGCCCATTGTCTAGTTAATTCAGCCTGAAAACGGCTGTGTATTACCAGACAAATAAAAGCGTGAGCTTTTTAGCTTAAATTCTGTAAAATTGAAATCTAAATTACAAAATCAAAAATAATTATGAATCGTTGGCTAGGTTTATTCTCAATGTTGCTGAGTGTTTTATTGATGGGCTGTTCTGTGCCAACAACGGCTAAACCTCCAACCCCCACGTCTGATTCTAAACCTCCAACCCCAGCGAGTTTAGGTCAAAAACTACCAATTTCTGCAAAAGCCATTCTTCCCAATGGCACAACTATTCAGCTAGAAGTCGCGAAGACACCACAACAGCAACAAATGGGGTTGATGTATCGACCAGCTTTACCAGATGACCGAGGAATGCTATTTGGGTTCGCTTCACCACAACCAGTTAGTTTCTGGATGAAAAATGTACCTGTAGCCTTGGATATGGTATTTTTACAGAACGGTGTAGTTAAATATATCCAATCTGCTGCACCTCCTTGTGCAAGTGAGCCTTGTCCTACTTATGGCCCCAACACACCAATCGATAAGGTAATTGAACTTCGCTCTGGAAGAGCTGCCGAATTGAAATTGAAAGTGGGCGATATTGTCAAAATTGAGAGTTCTAAGACTTAGCTACTTTTCAAGGATAAAGATTTGGATAGTTGCTCTGTTCAGACCGTATACTACCTAAATCTATGTTTTTTCTGTAAAAAATGTCACGTGTTGTAGCAAAAAGTCATCTGTAACGCTACTATTTAAAAACTGTGGTAATAAATGTAAAATTCTAATGTCTCCAATCTGAAATCGCGAACTTGAGGTTTGGTTGCAAAAATATTCCCTTCGGCGTAAGTGTAAATAGTCGCCAATAAGAGAGTATAGGTTATGGAATCTTTGTTACTACATGTGTAATTAAAAAACTACACAAGTAAACAAGATGGAGTCATTGAATTAAGTAAAAATGCTGCTTGATAATTGAGCAGATGATAAGCCTCTCTTAAAGGCAAATCAAAAAAAACTGTGCTGGGGTGTATAGCCAATAACGGCACAGTGACAGATGAAATACTGGCTACTGGCTACCGAGCAATGGTGAACTGATATATGACAATACATTCTGCACAAGGAGGTGAGATTCAAATGTCACCATCAAAATATTCTCGACTGATTCATTTTTTGCAAGAAGATTTGGCAATTTCCACAGCATCGCTGGCTGTTGCACTGCGCCATCGGGAGCAAGACCCAGGCCCTTTGGCAATGATTCTTTGGCAGTATGGTTTGATTACTCTAGAACAGTTAGAACAAATTTATGATTGGCTGGAGACGGCATAATTTATGCCAATTTTGGGTTTTGGATTAAAAGTCTCTATCAAAAGGCTGTTACCGGAATCTCAAACAATACTATATTATGATTATGCAAATTCTGGATCGTACTAAGTTGCCAAAGCTGGTATTGTTTGGTGTCAAATAAGCTGTGTGACTCTCTTGGAAGCAAATAATACTATCTAGGGCAAGTTGGTCTCATTTAAGAGAATAAAAGTATGTCACATCAACTCTACCTTGTACAAAGGTTGATATATAGGTTTATTAGCTCTGGTGGTTTCTACTTATTTATATACAACAAATCAAAAGAGCGAGTTGATAATTTAACTCGCTCTTTTGATTTATTAGGACTGACTAAACACTTTAACTGCTGCTGCTATACCAGAACCAGGGGTGAAGTCTTTGTATCCAAGTTCTGTTAGGGTAACTTCTAAAGATGCTATACAGCTAAGGATATCGCGATCGCTCACAAAGCCCAAGTGACCAATGCGGAAAATCTTATTACTCAAATGGTCTTGACCACCTGCAAGGGCAATATCAAAGCGTTTTTTCATCAATGACCGAATCTTATCCGATTCAATTCCCTGTGGTGCTACAGCCGTAATCGCCGGACTAGCGGAACTATCTGCTGCAAATAGGGGCAAATTCAACCCTTGAATGGCGGCGCGGGTAGCATTTTTCAGCCGTTCATGTCGAGCAAATATTGACTCTAATCCTTCCTCTTTCATGATTCGCAACGTGGTGTGTAATGCTACGATCAAGTTCACGGGTGGAGTAAAGGGAGTTGTATTTTTGGCTGTGGCTTTGCGATATTTGCCTAAGTCCAAATAATATTTTGGCAGCTTCGCAGTTTTGTAAGCTTCCCAAGCCTTGGGGCTGACAGAGACAAAACCTAATCCCGGCGGAATCATATAACCTTTTTGAGAACCGGAGGCGACTATATCCAAACCCCAAGCATCCACGGGTAGATTGGACGCACCCAAGCTTGTGACGGCATCAACGATAATTAAAGCTTCACCGTGTTCTTTGACATGGCGGTTGATGCTTTCTAGGTCATTCAACACACCTGTCGAGGTTTCACTGTGGGTAATGATTACAGCTTTAATTTGCTTTTGAGTATCTGCTTGGAGTTTTTCGGCAAATACTGCGGGGTCTAAGGGTTTTCCCCATTCCACCTTAACTTCTTCTACATTCAAACCGTAGGCTTGACCAACTTCTACCCAGCGTTCGCCAAATTTACCATTAGAGCCAACTAAAATGCGATCGCCTGGAGAGAGAAAATTAATTATTCCAGCTTCTACAGCACCCGTACCACTGACATTCAGTGTCAGCACATCACTTTGAGTTTGGTGCAACCACTTCAGGTTTTCCGTCACCTCTGCCAAGATGTTGCTAAATTCACTGGTACGGTGTCCAATCGGATGCTTGGCTAATGCCAGTAAAGCAGCTTCTGGCACCGGGGTTGGGCCTGGAATCATTAGCATCAGCTTATCGTTCATGTGTCTATCCTAAAAGTCAAATAAAAGTCAAAATTGTGGGAAATTGGTTTAGTCTGGTAGCAAATTTTAGATATTCATCTACAAATTACACTCAGATCGCCACCAGTCTTGTTGTATATTTTCCAAATAAATAGGAAAAGTATCGTGGGAGTTAATGATCGGTCAGCTTGACCTTCGCAATTTCAACGAGACTCCAACTCAAATAAAACCTCTGTTCCAGGCAATCTTACCATACACTTAGACACCAGGTTAAGGCGTGTGCTAGTAGGAGAGTAGCTAAAATAGCTGAGGCTGAAGCGTCCATTTAAGCTCTCTCAATTTTAGGTATAGATATTATAAATTCTTTAATCTTCCCCATCATCGACCTCAGTTGTTTTGATAGAAATATGCGAAATCGATTTAAATATCGTGGAAATCGTCGGTGAAAAAGCTCTGTTTTGCTTCAACCAAGGAAGTAACCGCCTACACTATGCGGAAGAGTTAGATGTCATCGTTTGCTAAGAGATAAAAGATACCCAACCAAAATTTTTCAATCTGCCTAGGTAGAAGATTTGTTCTTTGGTTCTCATTCTCTAAAGAATACCTCTATCTATTTAGGAGGTGATGATTTTATTGCAGTCTAAATCGCTTTCATGCAGATATATAAGCCATCTCAGGCTTACTTGATGGCGATTTTTCACTGATACCTTCCAGTTTATTTGCTGCTAAATTTGAGATATTTATGCTGCTAATTGCTGCACATTTTGAAGCTTTACTCAAAGGCAGGCGATGCCTATGCCTACGCTAATCAACTATAAGTTTTTATACTATACTTACAAACTTGCTACAATTGTGCCTAGTTTCGTTAGTTACCATTCATGGTGAGTCGTTTTTAACTAGTGTTCAGTTCATAAACTGTCACTCACCAGATCCCCGATTTTCTTGTAAAAGAGATATTCTTAGTTAGTGCAAGGAGTGATACCATTTCACCAGATGTTTGTCACAAGTTATCCCCGCAATACTCCCTGATAAGGGGGTGTTGCAGATTTCAAATGTTGCATCAAACAAGTGAGTTGGTATAAGCTTTTACGGGGAAGCGCTTGAGTGAGCAAAACTCTCAAGCGCTTTTTCGTGTATAAATAAGACAGTTTAACTCTTTGAACGATAATTATAGATGTTTTTAAATACACACATACCAGAGAAAAAACTACTGTTTCAATACTTCTTGAAACAGATTTTTGATGGTTTTAACATCCTTGCATTCCATCAAAATCTTTTTAAGTGACTGGACGTACCACACGAATTAATTTTCCTTGCAACGCCTGTTCTGCTGTCACAGCCTCATCTATCCGTGATGCAAACTGTCCCCAATTACGATTGTTCGTACAAACTAATAATACCGAAGTGGTTAGAATCACGACGATGCAAACGGATAAAATCAACTCTGTTGATAGTTAATATCGAGCGTTCTTGACTTATAGCAAATGCTAGCACTTCCTCATCAGGTATACTTTGGTCTGCATTTTCTGCTTCTTGAACTGTCAAAACATCATGCCCTAAAGCGCGTAATAATTCCACAACTGGAAATGGAAACTGCTCATCTGCGTAAAACCTTGCCATCGACTAGGCTACCTCATTACGCTCAATTGCCAATTCGATTTCATCAAGATGAGCTTCTGCGTATACCCAAGCATTGGCTAAATCTGTAGCTGTAATAGTTGGATAGCTCGTCAAAAGGTCAGCATCACTATATCCAAGACGGCTAGCTTCCACAAGTACCCAGACAGGAATACGAGTTTTAGCGATACGAGCCTCTCCACCACAGACTCCAGGAGTTTTCTCAATTCCTTGCCAATTGTTGCCGAGGCTTTGAGCAAGTAACTGTATAGCCTGCAATTTTTCATCAGGACTGAGGGCAAGAAGTTGTTGTTCTAACTCTTTGAGTGTCACGGATGTAAATCCTTTGATGTTTTGTCAGGCTACATTTACAATTTTATCGATTGCTAAATACAACTTTTAATTAATTTGTAGCAAATTGTCTGCGTACCTCTGCGCTTCCCTTTGCGCTACTTTGCGTTTAAATTTAAACCCTTAATTCGCCACGATTTTACGTAAAACTGTACTTAACTGACTACAAAATTCACCAACTTTCCAGGCACTACAATTACCTTTTTAATCTCTTTGCCTTCGATGTAACGCTGGGCAATTTCTGATTCACGGGCGTATTTCTCCAACGCTGCTTTATCTGCTTGTGCTGGTACTTGAATCGCGCCACGAGTTTTGCCCATAACTTGAATCACTAAAGTGATTTCATCAGCTACCAAAGCAACAGGGTCAAATGATGGCCAAGTTTGAGTGTGAATTGAATCACTTTCACCCAACAAATGCCACAATTCATCAGCAATATGTGGTGCAAAGGGTGCGAGTAACATCACCAAAGTCCGAATACCTTCTGCGTAAATTGGTGAATTCTTGTCGGCATCACTTAGGGCATTACTCAACTTCATCAATTCGGAAATAGCTGTGTTGAATTGATATTCGTCTTCCACATCTTCTGTCACAGCTTGAATAGCCGTGTGAATCGTCCGCCGCAACTCCTTTTCAGCCTTAGTTAAATCAGATAGTTGAGCTTGCTTACGGGATACCCCAGCAGTAATATAATCCGTCACCAAACGCCAAACCCGATTTAAAAAGCGGAATTGTCCTTCCACATCGGCTTCATCCCATTCCAGGTCTTTTTCTGGTGGCGCTTTGAACAAGATGAACATCCTTGCTGTGTCTATACCATATTTGGAAATTACATCTTCTGGCGCGACACCGTTGCCCTTTGATTTAGACATGGTGGCGTAGAGACGTTGCAAAGGTTCGCCTGTCTGAGGGTCGAGGGGGTCAGCAGAATTGACTAGATTAGAAGGAATCCATTTATCCTTACCGCCCTTATTGGGATTTAGGTAAGTTAAACCCTGTACCATCCCTTGAGTTAACAGACGTTGGAAAGGTTCATCAAAATTCAGTAACCCTCTGTCCCGGAGTACTTTAGTAAAGAACCGCGAATACAACAAATGTAAAATCGCGTGTTCAATCCCACCCACGTACTGATTCACTGGCATCCAGTCGTTAACTTTACGGGAATCGAAAACCTGTTGTTCATTTTTAGCGTCAGGGAAGCGCAAGAAATACCACGAGGAATCAATAAAAGTGTCCATCGTGTCGGTTTCCCGCTTCGCTGGAGTGCCACAAGTTGGACAAGCTACATTTACCCAGCTTTCTAACTGAGTTAAAGGTGAACCCCCACGTCCAGTAAATTCCACTTCTTCTGGCAACTGGACTGGCAAATCTTTGTCAGGTACTGGCACTATTCCACAATTGGGACAGTGAATTACAGGTATTGGTGCGCCCCAGTAACGTTGCCGGGAAATTAACCAATCCCGCAAGCGATATTGCACCCGCACTTTACCAAAACCTTGTTTTTCGGCGTATTCAATTATGGCTGGTTTAGCGTCTGTGGAAGCTATACCAGTAAAAGCCCCAGAATTAATTAAAATTCCTGGTTCAGTGTATGCCTGTTTATAGTCAACTTCGACAAGTTGTGTGATTCCATCAATCTCTGATGTTGGAGTTAAGTCAAAACCTGCAACATCATCAGGGGAAGCGATGACAAAATTAATGGGTAAATCGTAATTTTTAGCAAACTTAAAATCTCGGACATCGTGTGCGGGTACACCCATCACTGCCCCAGTACCATACTCATACAGTACATAGTCAGCAATCCAAATAGGCACTTCTTCCCCTGTAAACGGGTTAATTGCCACGCCACCGGTGGGGATACCCCGCTTAGGTTTGTCTTCAGAAGTACGTTCCAACTCACTTTGATTAGAAACCTCTTTAATAAAGACTTCTACCGCCGCTTGTTGTTCTTTTGTAGTGACGCGACTTGTTAAGGGATGTTCTGGTGCTAATACTAAATAACTGACGCCATAAACAGTATCTGGGCGTGTGGTATAGACGGCAATTTTTTCATCTATCCCGATAATGGGAAATTCTAAATAAGCGCCTGTGGATTTACCAATCCAGTTTGCCTGCATCAATTTGACTCGTTCTGGCCAACCTGTCAACTTATCTAAGTCATTGAGTAATTCTTCGGCATAGTCGGTAATCTTAAAAAACCACTGCCGTAACAATTTGCGCTCAACTATTGCGCCACTGCGCCAAGAACGTCCTTCGTTATCAACTTGCTCATTTGCTAATACAGTTTGGTCAATGGGGTCCCAGTTTACGGCTGCTTCTTTTTGGTAAGCTAACCCTGCTTGCAAAAACTGCAAGAAAATCCATTGCGTCCACTTGTAATAATCTGGTGAACAAGTAGCTAGTTCACATTCCCAATCAATCGATAAACCAAGACGCTGCAATTGCTGCCGCATCTGGGCAATATTCTGATAAGTCCACTGTGCTGGCGGTACACCACGGTCAATGGCGGCATTTTCTGCTGGCAAGCCAAAGGCATCCCAACCCATTGGGTGTATTACCCGATACCCTTGCATTCGCTTGAGGCGGGCAATCACGTCAGTAATGGTATAATTACGGACGTGACCCATGTGTAGGCTGCCCGATGGGTAAGGGAACATGGATAAAGCGTAGAATTTTGGCTTGTTACTAGCTGAAGGTGTTTTATCTAAGCCAAGTTCTAACCATGTTTTCTGCCATTTTTCCTCAATCGCTGCGGGGTTATATCGGGAATCCACCAAAAAATTCTCCTAATGGGTCTGTCTAGGTTAACCTGCTATGTCAACCTGTTAGGTTAACCTATATTGTAGGTCAACTAATCACAGATTTATATAATTGAGCATCAGCCAAATTATGCCTGAACTGCTAGTGTTTCAGGTATGGCAACAGTCATTTGATGAAGGTTTAGATGGTTGAATCAAATATAAAATTTTCTGATTTGGTGCGGGTTTTTGTCTACGGCACACTCAAACCAGGTGAAGCTAACTATAAAAAATACTGTGTTGGCAAAGTAGTTGATGTCAAAAGAGCTTTTGTAGAAGGTAAATTATTTGCTTTGCCAATGGGCTACCCAGCAATGACGCTGGGGAATAGCAAAGTTTACGGATATTTACTTTCTTTTCCCAACCCAATAATTTTAAATGAGCTAGATGTGCTGGAAAATTACCAGCCCACTAGACAATCACTAGAAAACCTCTATAATCGGCAAATTATCGAGGTTTATGAACCACAATCGCTCTCTTATAGTTGGGCTTGGGTTTATTTAATGACTCTAGAGCAAGTTGACCAATTAGGAGGATTACTCCAACCTGACGGCTGGTGGAGTGGCTGTGGTTTAACTGCAAAGCACAATTACAATCTGTGAACTGTTAACTTTGCAATTAGTTGATGTCCTGTTTGGAGTCATGCCGTTGTGGTTTTACCGGATAGATTGGATTTTCTGGAGAAGCTACTGCTGCTTTAGGAATTTCAATTACCGGGTTATTTAGTCCCACCATCAGAGGAGAGGGTGGAATTATAGACGCTGAAGATGTTTGAATCGGTTCTTTTTGTGGTCGTTGCGCCAGTTGCGGCACATTCAAACCACCAGGTACTAAGCTAGATACTGCACCGATTACGCAAGCAGCAACAGCTGCACCTCCCGCCATCCAGTTTAAACGGGAACGGCGGCGCAAACGTGTGAATACTTGCTGAACTGTTGCTTCTGGTGACTCTTGAGCTGTGGGGACTGGGAGAGTCCGCAAGCCTTGGCGCAGCTTTAACAGTCGAGCATACAAGCATTGAACCGAGGCATCATTTGCCAGCCATTCTTCTACTTGCCTGCGTTCGGGGGCTGTGACTTCACCATCGAGGTAAGCACTCAATAACTCGAAGCGATCGCGCTTCACCATATCCATAAGACCCGTTGATTCATTGGTATGCTTGGCCATTCCATCTGACAAATTTTGAGGAAGTTGCAAAGAAGAACGGTCGTAAAACTGAGAATCAGTAGTCATCTTAACATTATTACCAATTCATACACGGGTAAACTGGGCGGGAATTTCGGGAAAATTAGCCATTTTTCCTTCTTAAGATAGAAGCGATCTACATCTTTCTGGTAATTCTTAATCTATGCTTAAATTCTGTCATTGGGCAGAGGCAAGATAATGTAAATTAGGAGTCTAGATAATTCTGCAAGTGAGCTTGCAGCCTCGATCTAGCTCTCGCTATTCTTGACTTCACAGTTCCTAAAGAAACTCCAGTGATTTCAGCAATTTCTTCATAAGCCATGCCCTCGATTTCTCTCAGGACAATGGTAGTACGAAAGACTTCTGGTAAATCCGCGATCGCTTCCCGCAATTGCTCGTAAAATTCTCTAGTTGTCAGTTCTTCTTCAGGCCCGGGAGTATCGCCAGCGATTTCCCAATCCATCTCACCGTCCTCTAACGAGCGGGGAGCATCCAGTGATAAAGGGCTAACAACCCGCTTGCGTTTCCGTAACTCATCGTAAAACAAGTTGGTGGCAATGCGGCTTAACCAGCCCCGAAATTTAGCAGGCTCTTGTAATCGGTTAATATTCCGATACACTCGAATCCAAACTTCTTGAGCTAAATCGGCTCTGTCAGACCAATCTGGAGCTAGGTGGTAGAGAACTCTATCAACTTGACTTTGATAGCGGCGTAATAGTTCTGAAAACGCAACACGATCTGGCCGCAGTCCCGCTTGACAGCGCAAAATTAAATCGTGGTTAGGGAGTTTGTCAACTTGCACTGATGCTTCTGAATACTTTGCATCAACCGTTGACCAGGATACAGTAATCGACTGACTCATAGATCGTACTGGCTCTAAATCATCCCTATCTATTAGACCTGCTAATGGGACAGAAGTTCCATGCTAAGGTGACGGATTTATTACTGGAACACGGAGGCAGACAATTTTGGATACATTTATAGCAATAAGGTGAGCCACTTTTTCCTTATACTGCTCGCATAGTTGCCCTTACAACCATCAACTCAAAAAAGCGCAGCAATATGCACATTTTAGTACTTTTAGCAACTGGGTATATACGCTTGATAAAAATAATTAAATCTGGTTATTAAGGATGAAGAGAAAAATTTTGTAATTCTACCTTCTTGATACCTTTAAAATTCAGGTAATAATTTCTGGGAGTTGGGTTGCTGTGGTTACTATAATGGTGATTTATTTTTTTGATTTTGTTACCAGAATAGTTGCTGATTGTTCTAGTTGTGACCCGTAGATAGCACCAGAGTTATGTTGCTCTGGTACACGAACTTGAAAAAATAAATTGAGGGAAAATGTAATTGTGACTGCTAGCAATAGTTTTTCAAACATGGTTTTTCTCCCACCGACACCACTAATCATTGATTGCTACATTGCAAAAGTTCCGCCAGAAAGTCTAAGTATTGGCTTACAACCCCCAGAACTTTGGAGGAATGAGGTTGGTCACTTGAAGTTTTGCTGCTGGGACAATTTGCATAGTCTTAGTTTGCCCAGAGGTGTTGGCAGATTTATAACGGAAATGATAAGTATTGATAAATTTTTGATAATCGGATGATGAACACATCCCATTTCTCGGCTGGATATGTCAGGGATAAACAATAGGCGATGGCAATGGTAAGAAACGAATCTGTAGGGCGGATGGTAATGTTGCTCTGTTTTGGCACAGCATTTTTATCTTTAGCTGTCCATTGGCGCATTACTACGGCACAACGGCAGTTTGATAAGTCTGCATCTACTTCGATGCGGCGAGATTCTACCCTAACCAATCCCAAGGGAAGCCGCTCGGAGGGAGTCTACAAGAATCTGTCACAAGTGAGTTTAGGGGAAATTGCGCTAGGTGGATCTGTGCCACCTGCTGAAGTTGCCCAAGGCTCAAGTGTTCAGAGGGCGGTTACACCAAAGTCCTCTGCTATTAAGCCTCGAACTAAGTCGAAAATAATTAAGAAGAATGTAGCTAAAGCAACGACTCGCAAGGCTTTTATACTCAAAGATTCTGCGATTAAGTCTGAAACTAAGTCGAAAATAATTAAGAAGAATGTAGCTAAAACAAGGACTGGCAGGGCTTCTACACCAAAATCTTCTACTATTAAGCCTCAAACTCAGCCGAAAACAATTAGAAATAATGTAGCTCAAGCAGCAGAACTACCAATTAAGATGCAGCTGGTGGCGCAAGCAGAAAGACAAAATCCAGTTGTGGATAGTTGGCCAAAAGGTTTATGGTCTAAGGCTTCAGCCCAACAAGCACCATCCGCATCTGATAGGCTAGCAGATGGCAAGACGCAAGTGGTGGTTGATTTAAGCGATCGCCGCACTTACGTATATGCAGGAGATGAGGTAATAGCTAGCTACCCAATCGCTGTAGGTAAGAAAGGTTGGGAAACGCCCACAGGTTCTTTCCAGGTGATCCACATGCGACACTATCCAATCTGGCGTCACCCAATTACAGGCAAAGTATTTCAGGCTGGTACGGATAGTCCATTGGGAGACAGATGGATTGGTTTTTGGTCAGATGGACGCAATGAAATTGGCTTTCATGGTACGCCAGACATTGACCTGGTAGGAACGGCTGTATCCCACGGTTGTCTAAGAATGCGTAATTCTGATGTCAGAATGCTTTATGAGCAAGTGAGTATAGGGACAACAGTACTGGTACGTAATTAATTAAGAGTCATTAGTCATTAGTCCTTTGTCCTTTGTCTAAAACAAATGACAAATGACAAATGACCAATGACTATTGAAATTATAATTTTTGCTCAAAATTAGGTGCGTATGTCTGGAGTAAGGCACTAACCTGGCGTACAACCTCATTACCAGTGTTTTTGCCCAAGGCTTGCCGTTCTGGGAAGAAATTGGGTCGATCTAGGTAACGATTAATCGCTTCACTTACTTGCTGAGAAATTAATTCTTGCAGTTCTGCTTGAGCCGTTTGGCGCTGGAAGCTAGCACCCTCTTCTGTAGTAGCATACAAAGGTGGTAGTCGATTGAGAGCATAAGCAGCAATATCTCCGACATCTAGAGAACTTTCGCTGGTGGCTTCAATTTCTGCGACTCTGGCGATCGCTTCTGTCAGTACCAATTCTTCCATGACGTTAATGAATTGTTTGCGAGGTACCGCCACTACCTCACCAGTCAATAGCGCTCCCATGAGCCGATCCAGGGCCATGTACTCTTCAATTGAGAGTTCCGAGGCGTTATCACAGATTCTACCGACTTCTGCTTCCATTGCTGGTGTCAAATAACCATCCTGGAGAGCTTGTTCTACAATTTTTTCGATACTCATAACACTTATCATCATTTATGTTAGCCAAGCAAGGTAGGGACGGTATCAATCCAATTTATTTTGCCTAATCTTCAGCAAAAAAAACACAAATTATGCACAGACGCTATTAATTCCGCCTCTACTAATTAACGACCTTAGTTCGCCAAGGTGTTGGATCAACAGATTGTCCGTTGACATACAGACCCCAGTGCAAATGTGGCCCCGTGGCAGCACCTGTTGAACCAACTGCGCCAATTACTTGACCAGCTTTTACAAGATCACCTTCTTTAACGTTAATGCGACTTAGGTGCATGAAAATACTGGTGACTCCTTGACCGTGGTCAATGCCAACTACGTTACCGTGTATCCGAAACCCTTGGGATACCCTACCTACCAAAGCAACTCGTCCAGGGGCTGGGGCAATTACCGGAGATCCGGCAGCACCAGCGTAGTCAAGACCACGATGATAGTAGTCCTTTGCAAATGTACCATTATAGTAGCGACGTACACCATAGTTTGTACTCATCCGCCCTGCATTTGGCTTCAAAAATACCCCATTCCAATACTTTTCTGGCGTTTTTAGTGCCTTGAAAGCCGCTACACGCTTAAGTTCATATTCTGTGGCATCCACTCCGGCTTTGCCAGGTGGCAAAGTAATACGTTGTATGGGGAATTTGCGATTAAGCACATTCACAGCTAAGTTTTGTACTTGACCATCCCCTGCAACCTTAAGTGTTCTAGTTCCAGCTTTTTCAAGTGGAGTTGTGGGAACAAAAGCCCGATACTGATTAGGGGCAATTTGAAAGGCTGGGTATGTATTATTACCAGTCGCTACTGTTGGATTTGTACCATTCTCAGGATTATCTAGATTAATCTCTACCGAGAGTGTATCCCCTAATTTAGGACTAGTTGGAGTCACCTTTACTTGTAAAGCATCTACAGGCAATGCCAAGGTGATAGGGAGAACAGCAAATATTCCCTTTAACACATTTATTGCAAGGCGATTGGCTGTCAAACTTTTGACATCAAAACCGAGCAACTTCTGGTTTGAACTACTAGCACTATTCTCAATAATCATGGAGCTACAAAAATTCCTTGCTTGTGTTGGAAAATAGACTAGCTTATTTTTACTCGTGTTTCCTCTTTGACGTAGATGTTTTTGAAACCCTCCAGAGACTTATAGACCTCAGAGTTACATCAGGTAAAAGATAAGAGAGAATGATTTGTAACTGTAATTTAGTTAGTTGGTATTAACTTTATGTATTACATTGACATTGGTAATGATCTTAAAATTTAACTAGATTGAAGGCAAAGACTCTATAAGTGTTTGCCAAGGTATCATTTATTAGGCAACAAAAGAAACACCTTGTGATTATACCCATTACATAATAATACTTGAAGAAAATCTTGGAATCAACTGGACACTTGTTTAACTGGACACTCGTACTAGATTGCTAAGTTAAAATTGGTGTAAGTAAATGGCGCAAGCCAGGTAAAGCCTGACTTTTCACGGCATTTGCAAAACCTCTCTCTAAATCTCTCTCCTAAAAGGAGAGAGACTTTGAATTTTCACCCTTCCCGCATCGGGAAGGGGGTTAGGTTTTTGGTGGACTTTTCCACATAATGTGAAAAGTCAGGGTAAACCAAAGGCAAAGTATTAGAAATAACCCTATTAAGCTTAGGCAAAGTTCGATTTATTAAGTTTTTGAGCATTTAATTTGCAAAAGTAGGGTAGGCAAGATGCCTACCCTACAATAGTTTTTAGTAAAATATAGTGTGAAATTATATTATTTTTAATTTATCTAATTCTTAATCACCGTTTATACACTAATGACAGATATTATTATTGTTAATATAAGGTATAAAACAACAGTGATTTTACTTAAATTGTTCTGGTTTCGATTTCTGAGCTTGAGGAATGAAAGCTGATTAACTTCAGGTTGAGAGTGTTAATTCTGACTTCAGCTTACCATCTTCCATATCAACGATGCGATCGGCAATGTCAAGAATGCGGTTGTCATGAGTAACCATCAAGATGGTACAGCTTTGTTCTTTTGCCAATTTTTGCATAAGATTGACTACATCCCGACCTGATTGACTGTCAAGGGCGGCGGTGGGTTCATCCGCTAGGATTATTTGAGGATGACTAACTAAGGCGCGAGCGATCGCTACTCGTTGCTTTTGTCCTCCAGATAGTTTTTCAGGATAGTAATGTAAATGATTTCCTAATCCTACCTGCTCTAACATCTGGGCTGACCTAGCTAGCATATTTTTTAACCCAAGATATTTGTGCAATTCCAAAGCCATTTTGACGTTTTGGAGTGCCGTTAAACTCCCATGTAAGTTATGTGCTTGGAAAATATAACCGTTATGCCGTCGCGCTTGTACTAATTGTTCAGCACTAGCACCACAAAGTTCTCGCCCCAACACCTGCAAACTACCAGATTGGGCAGAACGCAATCCACCAACTAAGGTTAGCAAGGTAGTCTTTCCAGAACCAGAGGGCCCAGTCATAATAATAATTTCACCGGCGTTAATCTCTAAGTTGATATTAGATAAAACTTGCTTGCGAAGGGAACTAGTACCAAAGTGGTGGTCAAGATTTTTAATAGAGATCACAGGTTGACTAGTCATAAATGGCTCGATTACTTGTTACGATCGTCATTGGTCGTTTGTCCTTTGTCCTTTGCAAATGACCAATGACAAATGACAAATGACAAATTTAAAACATATCAGCAGGATCGGTGGCTTGAAGTTTGCGGGTGGCGATCGCACCGGAAATTGTACACATAATGATAGTCAGCACGAATACCTGCAATGCCCGAATCGCAGTCATGTACATGGGTAAATTTGTGGCACTGCGAGTCAGTTGGTAAAGTGCTAAGGACACTCCCAATCCGGGGAGGAAGCCCAGTGCTGCTAATATCAACGATTCTTCAAGCACCACACCCAGCAGGTAGTAATTGCGATATCCCATTGCTTTAAAGGTGGCATATTCCCGAACATGGGCATTAACATCGGTGGAAAGGACTTGATAAACGATAATCACGCCCACCACAAAGCCCATTGATACACCTAGGCTGAAAATAAAGCCAATTGGGGAATTTGTTCTCCAAAAGTTGTTCTCAAATTCAATAAATTCGGCGTGGGTTAGGACTCTGACATCATCTCTCAGGTAGGCTTTCAAGCTTGCTGCCACTTTTTTAGGGTCATAGCCTGGTTTTACCTTGATCAAACCTAGACTGATGCTACTTGACTGTCGCCCAGAAAATAGCCGCAAAAAGTTTTGATCGCTAGTTATCAGATTGCCATCAGAACCAAAGGAAGCCCCGACTTGAAATAAGCCACTAATGGTAATTGTGCGCCGTTCTATTTCGGTGGTTAGGGTTTTACCTTGGTCAATTTGAGCGATCGCTTTTTGATAATCTCCTCTTGCACCACGATCGAACAAAACGGTATCCGGTAGCTTAATTGCCTGCAATTGCTGGTTAACATCCGGTAAGTCAAAAGCTGGCTTATCTGGATTAAACCCGATAACTAACACCCCCGTCTCACGATGTGTTTGAGGATTTTTCCAGATTGTATTATTGAAATACATTGGTTCTGCCGACTTCACCCCTGGTATATCCATTGCTTGGTAAAGTCGCCGCCGAGAAAATGTAGACAAGCTTGGCAGGTTACGGGCTTGGGGACTGGTTAAAACAATGTCTGCTTGCAAACTGCGATGTAGTCTAGTGTTACTGTCATACAGCGCAGTCTGAAAGCCAAGCTGCATAAACATGAGAAGATCCGCAAAGGCAATACCTGACAAAGCGACCAAGAGGCGGCTTTTTTCATGGTTCAGTTGCAGCCATCCTAGAGGGGTTCGCCGTCGCAGTTGTTTGATCAATCCCATAATTAGGTACTGGGTATTGGGTATTGGGGACTAGGGACTAGTGACTGGGGAAGAATAATCCCAATCCCTAATACCCAGTCCCCAATCCCTGATTTTTCACAATTCAATTACTGCCTTAACTTGCATATTGGTTAAGCTGGCAGCTTTTCGACTGGAAACTTCATCTAGTCGGATATAAACTTCTACTACTCGGTTGTCGATATTGCTGACGGGATC
The DNA here is from genome assembly GCF_014698055.1 of Nostoc sp. FACHB-133. Taxonomy (NCBI): domain Bacteria; kingdom Bacillati; phylum Cyanobacteriota; class Cyanophyceae; order Nostocales; family Nostocaceae; genus Nostoc; species Nostoc sp. FACHB-133. Next base: position 87,959 of record NZ_JACJSH010000008.1, on the reverse strand, counting down.
TGTGTTAATGACACTCTGTCGTCGCACTTGCAAACCTTTGCGATCTACGATTCCCTGCAATTCAAGGGGGAGGTAATCGCCAAATATTCGTACTTGTTGCCCTGAATGAACTTTGCCGATATCGCTTTCATAGACTTCGGCAATAACATACATTTGGCTAGTTTGTCCAATATCAGCAATGCCATTACTTGATACTAATTCGCCAGGATGGGTGTGGATCTCAAATACCTGTCCATTTTGGGGCGATCGCACTTGGGCCTGTTTTAGATTGATTTTTGCCAGATTCATGGCTGCTACAGCCCGATTGATTTCTGCTTGGGCAGCTTCTACATCTACTCCTCGTACCTCAGCAATTTCCTCAAGAGTTGCTGTAGCCTGTTTTACTTGTTGCTGGCTAGCTGATTGGGTACGATTTAACTGTGCTTGTGCTTCTTGCAGGCTTTTTTGGGCGGTTTCCAGGTTTAAACGCTTACTATCTCGTTGGGAGATGGAAATTGCACCCTGTTGATATAGTTGCTGATAACGTTCGTCTTCTGCTTGGGCATTTTTTACTTCGGCTTGGAATCGCTCAATTGTTGCTGCTTGAGTATTAATATCACCTTGGCGTTCTGCTTCTAAGCGAGCGATCGCGGCTTTTTGGGCGGCAATTTCACCACGTTTAGCACCTGCTTGAGTGCGGTTTAGGTTTGCCTGTGCTACTTTTACCTGTTCCTGCGCCTCTTTTAATTCTGCCTGCAAGCGATCGCGGCTATTCAAAATTGCAATCAATTGTCCCGCTTTTACCCAATCCCCCTCCTTTACTAACAACTTTTCTACCCGGCTTCCTTCAGCAGATACCGCAGCAGAAAGTTTTATTACCTTTCCCTGTGGTTCAATTCGCCCTAAAGCTGTTACCGTTTTTAACTGTGGCAATTGTGTTGCTGGCACTTGTGTTTCTGGATTTGCATAATTTTGCCAGCGTTTTACTATATAAAAACTTATTCCGCCAACCAATAAAGATGCAATTATACCTATAGCAACAGATGGACGCAGAATAGACTTAGGGAACGTTCTGTACCCTAGCTTTGAGTTTCGCACCATAGATTACCTCTTAACTAGTGGCGCAGAAAAAACTAAATAGATTAAGTTTTTATCCTTACTTCTGTTAGTTGTTGTTAATTTATCGATTCAAAGTTCATAAAAAATGAAAATTGTTGACAATTTATCAATCTGCTGCGATTTTCTGTATACGATAATAAATCACTCTCCAGTATTAATACCATTTCACTTTAAGGTTGATACAAATAGCCATCAGGAGATCAGGATGACAGAACTAGAGACAAATCATTTGTATCAGTAATTTCGTGAAATGATATAAGAGCCTTATGTTAATGATGAGCTAATTTTCTTTTTTGAAAGTACTTAGGTATAGTAAACGGTTTCCAAATTACGGGTTGTAACAGTGCCAACAATCAGAGGCAAATTCAGTCAAAAATAGATATTCATTGTCATGATAAATTAATAAACTTTAATTCCTAAAAAATCTCTTTAGATTTGATATCTTCATAATTTTTTGTGATATATTTCCACTGTCAAAAGTTATTTTTATAAATTAATTCTGTTAGCATATCCGCAATTTCTTCAGGTGTCATAAGCTTTTATTTAGATATACACATAATAAGGGCGCACAGCTAAGTGTACGCCCCATAAATAAATGTATTCCACTGAATTGAAATATGTGATTTAGATCATCGAATTGCTCAAAAACACGATGCCGATCGCACAGAAAGCGAAGCCAGCAATGCTAATTTTCCAGGGTAGAGTTCGGTTTATTTCTCCCATACCCATTGCACCACCAATTTCTCTGGCACTCATGGCAACCACAAACAGAGTCAATGTCATACCTACTATATAGGCAATTAGTGGAAGCATTCCTGCCCCAATAATAGAATCAGCAAGAGTGTAACCCTGAAATAAACCAGCACTGATGCCCATTAGAGCAAGTACCACAAAGTTTGGTTGATTGGGCATCATCAGCATAGTACTAAAAACGATGGTAGAAATAGCGATGGCTATTTCTATACCTGGGAAATTTAGCTGGAATAGATGAATTACAATGCCCAAAATTGCTGCTAAGACAAAATATCCAGCGATCGCAGCGCCACGAACAAACATAGATGACAGTAAGCCAATAGCAACAATCCCCACTAAACAATCTAAGGCAATGACTGGATCTGCCAATCCCCAGAGAAAGCCTTCCCACCAGGTAGTGATGGTATGACTATCTGGTGTTCCACTCCATGAACTCAGTAAGCTAATTAAAATTAAAGCTGCGATCGCTCCAATATGGCGATCCATTACCTTCGAGGTGGACAATTCCTGTGAAGCACGGAATTCTGATAATTTCCTTTTAAACATCGCTATATACCAAATTAGTTTTTTCGGTAATTTATACTACCCACCTATCCCAAAAAACTAACGTGGTAATTACACTACCTTGTACTAGCTTCATGAAGTTATCCAAAGCCACGGTGATTGAAAAGTATCATGGCCTACGTAAGCGCTGCTATAGCCTCCTGTAGAGAACCCGTCACAGACATCGCTACCAATAATTAATTATCAATATTTGATATTAAACACGGTATTTAATAGACTGCAAATGTAGTAGGTGAATAGAGCAAAATTTCCTTGTGTCCTGGTATTTTTTCTGAGGCAGAATGCTCACCTTTACTCAATCTAAAACTTATCTTAATTGAACTCTATTCAAAAGAAGACTAATCTAGAAAATATCTTCATTGGAAGAGAGAATGAAACCCATCAAATTGTTGTTACTATTTAGTACTGTTCTCATCTTCTTTATATGGATTAGTCCACTGCACGCTAGTCCAATAGCCCAATTGCCAACTCCTTTACTTCCAATTACCCAACGGGAAACAACATCTCTAAAAAATTCCCAGGATGTATTGACTGTTGCAACTTTTAACGTCGAGAATTTAGACCCAAAAGATCGACGCTTTGATGATATTGCCAAAATTATCCAAAATAATTTGAACGCCCCAGATATCATCAGTTTGGTTGAAATTCAGGATAACAACGGGCCAACCAATGATGATGTTGTGAATGCAAACGAGACTTACCAAAAACTGATTGCTGCGCTCGAAAATATCGGTAGTCCGGCATACGATTTTGTGGATATTGCACCCAGTGACGATCAAGATGGTGGAGAACCTGGAGGTAATATCCGTGTCGGTTTATTATTTCGGCCCAGTCGGATAACTCTAGCAAAACTGCCTAGAAGAGGCGGTTCATTAGATGCTGTGGCTATTAATCAAAGTGCAAATGGTCTTGATCTTTCACTCAACCCAGGTCGAATTGATCCTACCAATAGTGCTTTCGAGGAAAGCCGTAAGCCACTTGCAGCAGAATTTATATTTAACGACCAAAAGCTGTTTATCATTGCTAATCACTTTGTTTCTAAGCTGGGAGGTTCTCCTAGCGATGTTCAACGAGTCAAGCAAGCCGAAATCGTTAATGAATTCGTAGGGCAAATATTAGAAGTTGACCCGCAAGCCAAAGTAATTGTACTGGGTGACTTAAACGATTTACCCGATTCCTTACCTCTGAAAACTTTAAAGGGTAATATTCTTGAGAATCTGACGGATCGTTTACCTGCTAGCGATCGCTTTACTTTCAAATTTCGGGGAAAACCTCAACTTATTGACCATTTGTTGGTCAGTGAAAACCTTTCTGGTTTTGCTCAACCAAAAATTGACATTGTGCATGTCAACGTTGGCTTTAGTCAGCCTGTCAGTGACCACGATCCTGTAATTGCAGCGTTTACATTACCTACTAGCCAGTCCACCTCTGACACTATTCCTCCTGTTGTTCAACCTACTCCCACTCCCGTAAATGATTCGGCAATTATATTGCCTCAATTATCCAAAGTCGCTCTAGTTGAAGAACTTGCTAAGAAGTATACGCCTAGCAAAACTTTGAACTACGATCGCGCAAGAGACGAAATGTTTGGCATTATTGACAACCAAGCGGGTATTGTGACAGATATCTATGCCAGTTACCAAATTCATCTAACTGGTAATGGCGATCCTAGTCAGGAAGCTGATAAATTAGGGCTGAATACTGAACACGTTTGGCCACAAAGTAAAGGGGCTGACAACGGGAATGCTCGAAGTGACCTTCACCATTTATTTCCTGCACGAGAAGATATTAATACTGAGCGAGGAAATAAACCCTTCGACGATATAGCCGACACAAGTACTAAAAAATGGTATCGAAATGATACTGTTCAATCTACAATTCCTAGTAGAGCAATTGACGAGTTTAGCGAATCATCTTCTTCTAAATTTGAGCCTAGAGAAAAAGTAAAAGGGGATATAGCTAGGGCAATTTTCTACTTTTACACTATCTATCGGAATCAGGCTGAGAAGGTAGACCGAAATTACTTTCAGAATCAGCGTCAGATTTTGTGTAAATGGAATCAGCAAGACGTACCTGATATTACTGAAATAGAACGCAGTCACGCGATCGCCAAATTTCAAGGTAATGACAATCCATTCGTGCTGGATGTCACATTAGCTGAACGGGCATACTGTAATCCCTAAAAACTTGGGTAGCACAGATGTGCTACCCTCCAAGCAATAAAATATCCTTATGGGTCAAAACTTTAATGCAGTAATTCCTCAACTTGATGCTGGCTCCACAAAGTTCTGTATAAACCCTGTTGTTGCAATAGTTCTAGGTGATTGCCTATTTGAACAATTTTTCCCTTTTCCATCACAAAAATTCTGTCAGCCGCAGCCGCCGCAGATAATTGATGGGTAATGAAAATTACTGTTTTGCGTTCAGTACCACTGGAGAGATTTTTGAGGATTTGCGTAGCTGTTTGATTATCCACACTAGAGAGAGCATCATCCAAAATTAACACTGGCGCATTGACCAGCATAGCTCTAGCTAAGGCAGTACGTTGTCGTTGACCACCAGAAAGAGTAATACCGCGTTCACCAACAAGAGTTTCATATTGCTGAGGAAAACTGTTAATTTCTGATTCAATTTTGGCAAGTTTAGCAACAGATTCTATCTGCTCTTGTTCGCTAATTGGATCGCCATAGCGGATATTATTTTTGATTGTAGTGCTAAATAGAAAACTATCTTGAGGAACGTAAGCGATCGCACCTCGTAAATCTGCCAAAGCTATTTTAGTAATATCCAGCCCATCTAAAAACAATTGTCCTGATTCAATATCCAACAAGCGCGGTAAAGCATTCGCCAAAGTGGATTTTCCCGAACCAATTGCCCCAACAATGGCCACGGTTTCTCCAGGAGCAATAGTAAAGTTAACGTTTTCTAAAGCTGGAGTAGTAGAACCAGGGTAACTGTAGCTGAGATTTTTCGCTGTCACTTCCCCTTTAAGTTCAGCTGCTGGTAGATGTATGGCATCGGCTGCATCTTGAATTTTCGGTGTGACAGAGAGAATAGATTCAAGGCGATCTATACTAACTTCACCCCGTTGGTACGCAGTAATTGTGAATCCTAAAAGGGCTGTGGGGAAAACTAGACGCTCTACATAAATTAACAGTGCTAAAAAATCGCCAACCTGAAGCGCTCCAGAAGACATCCGCGCTGTCCCTAGCCAGATAATTACCAACGAACTGATATTAGCTAGTCCACCAATTAGCGGAAAAAGTGTATTTCGGAGTTTTGCCAATTCCAGGTTAGCAGTCAATAGCTGCTGATTTTTCTTGGAGAAGGCTCGACGCTCGTTTGCTTCTTGGGCATAAATTTTAATTAAAGCAATGCCACTAATATCCTCCTGGATGAGTTCGCTGATTTCAGAGAGTTGCTCCTGGACTGCTGCTTGTTGTTTGCGTAAGCGATCGCTAAACAGACTCACCAACAAGAGCATAAAAGGGTAAACTGCCAGAGACGCTAGCGTCAGATCCACACTAATCGCTAGCATTACTGGCAGTGTTAGGGCGTAGGCAAACACGGTATTTGCCAAACTCAAAACGGCAAAACCCAATAACCGTTTGATATTGTCCACATCACTGGTAGCCCGATTAATCAAATCACCAGCAGTATTACTGGCAAAATAAGCCGGCTCCAGCTTGAGTAAGTGTTCAAAAATCCGTTGTTTCAGGTCAAATTCCACCTGACGACCCACCCCAAATAGCCAAATGCGTGATGCCATCCGCATTAGCCACATTGCCGAACTGAGTAAGACAATTATTACTACATAATGTAGTATTTCGTTCCAGTTGAAGGTTGTTGAGAGTTTATCAACACCAGCACGAATCAACCAAGGGATATAAACGCCCAGTGCATTGACAGACAACAAAGCAAGAATGCCTAATGACGCTTCCCGCCAATGGGGTCGTAAGTAAGCACTGAGTTTAGCGATTCGTCGAGATTTTGCCATTAAAGCAATTTTGCAACTTTATCATCCTAGATTAACTGCTAGCCCAAGCAGGCAGCTATGTACAGGGAATGGGGAATGGGGAATGGGGAATGGGGAAGGGAAAAACCTATTTGGGGACAGTGGCTAACTAATTCAACCCTTTGCCCTTTGCCCTTTACCCTTTACCCCTTTTTTTTACTTTATTACCGTTGAACACGCAAGAACCTGTAAATTTCAACGAGATAACTTTCCCAAGTTCTTGTTGTCAATTGCAACGTTTCCGAATTTGGTACAAAGTCTTCAAGTCGTAAACCGCGTGTGCGAATATCTTGAGGATTTCCTTGTAATAAATAGGGAGGCACTCTCAGATTATAAGAAATAATGCTATCTCCCTTTACATCTGAGATGTTTGCTGTGGTGTTTGGTTGCCCTAATGCCACCAGTATCCCAGATGTTGGTGCAGCAGATGCTACAGATGTGTCACCTGTCATTGCTAGAGGTGCGCGATAGAGGAAATAGGCTACTGCTGGTGTACTTGCCAACAGCAAAATCGTCAGTGCCCAACCTATCAAGTATCCTCCTGGTTTTTCTATTCCACCTCCTTTAATTTTTTGAGCAGCCAAAATCATCAGTAAAACAGAGGCCCCCAGAGGCTTGAGTGGAAAAGATAGCATTCTCCACAAAGATGCCACAGCTGGTTCACTGGGGTTAAGAAATGAAAGGGCTACGATTACCAAGATAACGACTAAGATTAATCGCCCTACAAAAGTTCCAGAGGGATAAAATCGCTGGAACAGAGAATATACGATAGTGCCAATCAGCAGCCACAGCAGTACCCGGCTTAGCAATAGAAACATAGATTAACTCTCAAATTTTCTGGTGCGGTGAGCCAGTGTGGTGGTAAGACAGTCCACTTGACTAGGGGTTTTCATGCCCCAGGAGGAACTGTCCTGCATGGTTTCCCTGTATAAAACAACTAGTGACTTCTTAGCCGCGACGCTAGAAGCGTCACCCATAAGGGTCAACCTAGAGGTTTCGGGAAATGGATTTATTTTATTGTCAAATTGTAATCGTACTGTTTGACTTAAAATACTTCAAACCTCACACCCAAAGACTACCGTCGTAGTGATTTTAGTTCAAATTTTTAACACTGCGTCTATTATTTATAATTTTCCAGAAGAGTAATGTGGCACCGGTAAACTAAATTAATTGAGTAATCCACTTAAAAGGAAAAACTATGTCGTCTGGAAAACCTACCATTTTGGTAACAGGGGGAGCTGGATACATTGGTTCTCATACGGTGCTAGCTTTGAAGCAAGCGGGTTATAACGTTGTCATCCTTGATAATCTGGTCTATGGGCATCGTGACCTGGTAGAAAAGATTTTACAGGTAGAACTGGTAGTAGGGGATACAGGCGATCGCGCCTTACTAGATCAACTATTTAAAACCCGCGATATTGCTGCTGTGATGCACTTTTCTGCCTACGCCTACGTAGGAGAATCAGTGACTGATCCGGCTAAATACTACCGCAATAACGTTGTTGGTACTTTGACCCTGTTAGAGGCGATGCTGACTGCATCCGTAAAGAAATTTGTCTTTTCTTCTACCTGTGCTACCTACGGCGTGCCAGAATTTGTACCTATTCCAGAAAACCATCCTCAAAATCCGATTAATCCTTATGGCACTACAAAGCTAATGGTAGAGCGGATTCTTTCTGATTTTGATGTTGCTTACGGTTTTCAATCAGTGCGTTTCCGCTATTTTAATGCTGCTGGTGCTAATCCCAATGGCCTACTCGGCGAGGATCACAACCCAGAAACTCATTTGATTCCCTTGGTGCTGATGACAGCTTTAGGCAAGCGAAAATCCATCTCAATTTTCGGCACCGATTACCCCACACCCGATGGTACTTGTATTCGTGATTATATTCATGTTAACGACTTAGCAGATGCCCATATTTTGGGATTGGAATATTTATTAAAAGGTGGCGATAGCGAAGTTTTTAATTTGGGCAATGGTAGCGGCTTCTCCGTCAGAGAAGTAATTGCAGCTGCCGAACAGGTGACAGGAACTTCGATACCAGTAGAAGAACGCGATCGCCGTCCCGGAGATCCCCCAATTCTCATTGGCACCAGCGAGAAAGCCAGAACAATCTTAGGCTGGCAACCTCAGTATCCATCCATCCAAGATATTGTCGCTCATGCGTGGCAGTGGCATCAGAAGCGACATAAGTAGGAAAAGGGGAATGGGGAATGGGGAATGGGGAAAGAACTTGTTGTAAGTTCTCACTCAAGCCACCTTGTCCCCCTGCCTCCCCTGCCTCCCCTGCCCCCTGCTCCCCTGCTTCTTCCTTACTCCCCACCCCCTCTCATGTTTCGCAATACAACAACTAAGATGCCGATAAATCCGAAGATTGGTAGTGCGATCGCCCAAATGGGTAATTTCTGAGATTCACCCTCTACTAAATCACCATTGACATCTCGCTGAATTTGTGTGTTTTGTGTAGAACCGCCTGCTACAGTAACTTCAAATTTGAAGTTAAAAGGTTTGAATCTTGCCCCAGATACTGGTTTACCATTTAGTTGCAACTCATAAATACCTGGTTTGGGAAAGGTAATTTCTGTACCTGGAATACCTTGATAACGTTCGGCTGCTACAGCTTCTAACTGCGGTTCTAGCAGTGCAGGCTCTCCGGTTGCATAGGGTTCAGCGTAAACAGCCAACCGACAATTACACTGTGACAGGGGAATAACCCTTCCGCCTCTGCGGGTAAGCGCAAACCAGACTTGGGAGGGTTCTCCAGCCCGAGGATTATCATTTGGCTCAATGTGGAGGGTGCCACCAACATCTCCAGAAACTTCCACCTTATGAGCAGATGCAGGGTAAGGATTAGTTATTGATATAACTAAGAAACTCAGGAATAATAAATACTTTATTGTTCCTTGACTCTTCCAAGAAATGCCTTTGAGTAGTTGATGCCTCTGTTTTTGACTCGTTGGGATTGAGCCAGAGAACAAGGATAATTTACCGCGATTTTGTTGGGGGGACATAAAACTTTTCTACGGCTAACTTTGACCAAAAAAAACGCGAACGCACTAGTAAGACACTGAGGGTAATAATTCCCATCAGTACTGCCGCTAAGTTATTTCCCCAAGTTGATTGCAAGGAACCCAGATAATGGGAACCAATCAACACAGCATGAATAGCACTCAAGAGCAAGGCTGGCACACCCAATAGATGAATCTGTCGCCAACGCTTGCCCAAAGATTTCTGCAACGATTCCCAACTCGTTAAAGCGGCGGGGGACATTAATATTAATGCTACAGCACCCGCAGCCATACCCCACTGAAATTCTGGCGGCATAAAAGAAAAGGCGGCAAAATTCCATTGCAATGAGTGTTCTATCATGTGGAACGTGTGAACCACAGAAAGCACAAAAGATCCCACCCCCAAGGCGCGGCGATAACGCAATGGTGAAGCCCACAACCCACTTATAGGACGCGCAATTAACGCCAATATTAAGCAGAATAAAGCGGTGTGCCCGGTGTAATCTACCATTGTGTCACCAGTCCGTAGCAGGGTAATGATGCCAATGGTGAGTGTCACCCAACCGCCTAATCGAAATAACTGACTGCGCTTGTCTTTACTTACCAACGACGTGGAGATGCCTACACCTAACATAGTGGGCAGGGTTCCCAGTCCAAAAGCCAGCATGGTTGCCCCACCCATCCATAAATTGCCAGTTTCAACGGCTTTGATTTGGGCAGCATACAGGAAACCACAGGGCATTAAACCCCAAGTCATCCCCAAAAGTATTGGTGTCCACCATTTATTTTTAAAGGAAAGCTTAACCATTCCTGTGCTGAGGCGATCGTGTAGCCTACCCTGTAATAGGGGATGTAACACGGGAATGCGTGGGAGCAAATCGGGTTTTACTTGTCCTAAGCCAAACCAAATCAGCATCACACCAGTCAGAATTGCCATCCAGTGCCGAAAGTCGCTGCCAATACCCGCTAGCTGTCCACTTTGCAGCAATACCGAACCTAACGCCCCAATGCCAGCACCGACTAGAGCATAGCTCAACATCCGCCCCAGGTTTAGCAAAAGATGAAATTTTAATTGTTGTCGCCAAGTGTTCGGCTTTTCTGAGGGTGATGTCCCTTTCGGCTGATGAGATAGGGAAAATGCCACTGTTAAAGGGCCACACATCCCAAAGCAGTGCCCAAAACTCCCCAGGAACCCCAGGATTGAGATCAGCAACAAATCTACCATAAAAAAAGTCCTGAGTTCTGAGTCATGAGTTCTGAGTGTCAGAATAAAGATTTTGAAAAAGTAATAAGAAATTCTTTTCTTCTTTACTTAGTACTCAGCACTCCTCTAGTGCGGCACTTTACATAAAGTTGCGATCGCTGTCAAAAGACAAACCGTCAAACTTGATAGTTACTTTAGTGAATTAGTTCTTTTGTACTGGTATAAGATATAAAGGTATTAACCCAAGTTGCGGGTTATCGACTGAACTGTGGTTGTTACCTTGGGCGCATCTAATCGTTGGGGGAGTGCAAGGTTAGTGTTAATGGTTCGTCAGAGAACAAAGTATCAATGTTACCACTCAATTGATGCGATGCCTCCGGCGGGCTACGCCTACACGTGCAACAAAGTGGCGTTGGCGCATAGCGCCGACTGGATTATTTTGACATTAAAGATCCGGATGTTGTCGCAGATCGGCACTGGAAACTAGTCTAAAAGATATTCCGTGGAATCACTAATTTCTTTCAGTACCATTCCCACTTGATGAAACAAGTCGTTGATTAACATTGAGACACTGTGTAATCTCCGGTTAAAACATGACTTTTCTAACATATTAGATATTAACTTATGGTCTTTCATATAGCTACAAGCCTTGCTATGATTACCATTAAAGAACATCGCCTGAAGAAAAGCAGTTGTGATAATTTCTGCGTCATTCATCTCTCTATGACTGTCTTCATAATGCCCAATCGCCTTTAAAAGATCGTCTGTGATAGCATATATGGCAATTATTTCGTTTAGCATATAGCCCTCCTAATTTTCTTCTTGGAGGGCATTTTATTGCTTAACTGTCCCAAAGCGATCGCTCATCAGAGTAACTAGCAACTTGGGTTACTACTAAAACAAATACTTTATATAGGAGTTTTGCCCAAATATTTACTTATATAAATAGTTAAGATTATACCAAAAATTTTACGTATTTTATCAATAATCATTCAGTTAATTATAGCAAGTTGCTACTTTTGTAAAGCAATAGTAAGTATGTATTTTTGCTGAGTTATTAAATAAACATCTGGCATGGGTACTAAAAATCAGGTTTTGTGGTAGTTTTATCAGAAAAACTCAATTTTTCACCCATAAACTTGGGTTGTCAAGCTTTATTGGGAATTGCGGCAGATATCCAATTGATGAATTTCTATTTGAATATACTATATAGCTTTTATGAAAATGACTTTTATCAATTGAGAAATTTATTACACAATATTGAATATATACATTTGAATAATCAAACCAAAAAAACGATTGTCACTTTTTCGCAGATATTAATTTTTTAATAGTATTAGTCATGGAAAATAATAAAATAGTATAAATAATAGCATGGAAAAAAGTGTTATTAATGCCAGCCTTTCTACTCAGAACCTAACGTTTCGTCCAGGTGATACTCCTGTATCATTTGAGGTAACTGTCAATAATGACAGTGATCGCTTTGTCAATTTTCAGGTAGAAATTACCGCCGCCGGAGAAACCCGGAACACTGGATACCGATGGTATCGACTCGAACCAGAGGTGGCAGCAGCTAAACCACCAGGAAGCAGTACCATATTTCAAGTCTTCATATTCAATACACCTATTCCAGGATTTGTCGGTACTGTCAACCTGATGGTTAATATTTTTTCGCCGCAATTAGCACAACAGTGCAGACTTGTGCTGCGTCTGAAAATCGAACGAGATAACAGACCAACACATTTAAGTGTCGAATTGCCTGTGCGAGAGTTTCAAGTTTATCCCCGAAATTCAGTAGATATACCAGTACGGGTGCGGAACTTGGGGCAACAACCAACTGATGTGGGGCTACGTTTTACAGGCGTTAATCCATCTTGGCTAGCAAGTAGTGCAGAACGCCGATTATCTCTAGATCCAGGTGGATTAGGAGAAGCCACATTTCAATGTCAACCTCCTTCTGTAGTGCAAGCGCCCAGCCAAAATTACCCTTTTACTATTGAAGCTGTTAGCAATAATGGTTATCCAACCAGTGCTGAAGGCAACATTGAAGTCTTACCAGTGGGTTTTATAGACTTTACCACCACTCAAAAACACCTCAAAATTCCTAGTAAATCGGCATGGTTGCCTGACTGGAAATCTGATACAGCTTCCTTTGAATTACTATTTAAAAACGCTAGCAACCTCAACCAGCAAATTAATGTCCAGGTACAGGGTAGAGACTGGCGAAAATGTACTTTCAAAAAGCTTCCTGAAAATGCCAATCTCCATTTAGGAGAGACAAGTAGGGTCATTCTTGATGTTAAAACAAAACGCCCTTGGGTAGGAATCGGTAAAACTCTTTTATTAGAAGCTAAATCTGAATTATCCGACCAACGTTTAGGGAGTACAGACCCCGCCACGCAGACATTAGAAGTGGAGGCTTTGCCAATTATACCTCTATGGCTACAGCTAGCTGCGATCGCACTCTTAGCTGCATTCCTAGCATTAATACTGCAACCAAGAGATATAATGCATACACGTTCTGTAAACTCAATACGCTTTAGTGGTATTGGTTTATCTGTGGTCAGTGGCTCAGATGATTGCACATTAAGACTTTGGAGAATTGCTGCTGATAGCTTAGGCCCCGATGACACAGTAACATACGCTGGGCAACCCGTAGCTTGTGACCAACGGCAACAGCCCAAAGGTTTAATGGCGATTACCGATGATGCTGTAGAAGTCTTACGCTTCATGCCATTACAAAATGATCGCGTTGCCGTTGGTCTCGATAATGGTGTAATAGAACTCAGAGATGTACCATCAGGTCTAAAGATTAGCGAACTTCAAGACCTTAAAGATCCTAAAGCAAAAGGCGATCGCGTCTTTGATTTAGCTTTCACTTCAAATTCACTTAACTTATTCAGTGGCTATGGCAGTGGTAAAGTTAGAGTATGGTCAAGATCAGCGCCTAACAGCGATTTTCAGCCAGAACCGCAAGTTATCGACGTACAAAGTACATTGAAACTATCAGGTTTCCAAGTCCGGGCATTAAATCTCAGCCCAGATGCCAAAACTCTAGTAATTGCCGGAAACTTTAAGCGTTTTATCTTGTGGCAGTGGAACCCAACTCAATCTGATAAAAAATTCCCAAGTTTATCAGTGCAAAATCTAGAAAAACTAGACCCATTAGTTGGGCGTGAAGACTATATTTGGGGATTGGCTTTTGTTCCTAACTCCACAGAAAAAATCCTAGCAACTTCCGATTCTGCGGGATTCATTACGATTTGGAATTTGAATCAGTGCCAAACTCTCAAAAATCCCAATCCGCAGGAAAAAGTTAATGAACTCAATTGTTTGCCATTAGATCGCTGGTCAGCATCAAAAACATCTGTGCGTAGTCTAGCATTTAGTGATGATGGTGGTTTGCTAGTAAGTGGTGGCGATGATGGACGAGTGGTGCTTTGGTACTTAACTCCCGAACATAAGCTCGACAAAATAAAGGCAGCAGAAGGTAAAACAATTTACCAAAGCTCCAAAAAAATCAATAGTATCGATTTGAAAACTAATCAAGGAACCATGATTGTTAGTGGTGGTGAAGATTTTCAAGTCAAACTACACCGCATCAAATAAGAGAGTCAATGACATGCAAGCTAAATTCAATCCACTGCAAGTTATTATCAACCCACCTGGAATTCAATTTGGAATGCCAGGAGATACCATTGAACTCTATGTTGTTGTAATCAATCAAGGAGACCAAGATGCGGTTATTGACTTACATTTTGTTTTTGACGAAGTATTTCAAAATTTAACCGGTTGGTCTAGTTCTCCTAGAGAAAGTTTAGCATTAGCTTCTCAACAGAATAGTGATGAAGTAAAATTTGAGTTTCAAATTGCCGCAAATACTCTTCCCGGAACCTATGACTATACATTAGTCGTAGATTCACCTCTACATTATCCTCAAGATACACCCATAACCTTCCCAAACCAAATTAAGGTTCTGCTACAAGAACAGACTGCAATTCGGGTGAATGACCCGACATTTTCCATTAGACCTAACACCAACCCCAACAAGCCACTAATTTTCAATCCTAGTGAGCCTCTGCAAGTAGAGATTATAGTTGATAATCGCTCTTATCTCGTCGATAGGTTCCGCTTGAGTTGTCCAGATTTAGACGAAGACTGGTTCACAATTAATTACCCTGCAAGTGGATACGAGGGTTCTGGATTGGTATCTGAAGTTACTGCGCTAGAACTAAACCCTGGTACTAAAGGTCAAATATTGTTGAAATTTCACCCACCTGGGGATACACTCGCAGGAAGCTACTCTCCTACAATCCGCTTGTATTCGGAGAATTCTCCCGACTTAGTACTGCTAGACTTGGTGTATATTCAAATTCCGACAAATTATCGCTTAGATATAGAACTTCATACGATTTTGGGACAAGTTAGCCGTAGTCTTGGCAAGTATGAATTATCACTAGCGAATCAGGGTAATATTGTCCGCGAACTGATATTAAGCTTAAAAAGTCGAGACGAAGAAGAACTATATACTTACAAATTTGATCCGACTGAAATAAGATTATTACCAAATAGAAATGCTGTGGCCAACTTGACGGTCAAACCCAGACCTTGGTGGCGAAAACCGTGGTTTGGTGCAGGGCTAGTGGTTAACTTTCAACTGGACATCAAAGACCAAAAAAATTTACCCCTACCTAACACATTGCCTCAAGGCAGCTTGGTATGGAAACCTCGTCCTTTGTGGCAATTTATTCTGTTAATTTTGGCAATTTTGGGATTATTAGGAGGAATAGGATTCATCCTTTGGCGAATTTTAAATCCCGATCCTTTGAAATTAGAAAATTTTAGTGCAAAGGACTCTCAAATTACTGAAGGTGATGAGGTTTCTTTGAACTGGGAAATTCACCACTATAAACAGTTGCAAAAGTTGGTTCTG
This sequence comes from Nostoc sp. FACHB-133, assembly GCF_014698055.1. Taxonomy (NCBI): domain Bacteria; kingdom Bacillati; phylum Cyanobacteriota; class Cyanophyceae; order Nostocales; family Nostocaceae; genus Nostoc; species Nostoc sp. FACHB-133. Next base: position 72,383 of record NZ_JACJSH010000008.1, on the reverse strand, counting down.
ACTGCTAAAGGTTCGCAACCCATTGAGCCTATTATTTATGACTTTAGCAATGGCATTCCTGAAGCACTGGGTAAGGGAGGTACACCTCTTTGTCAGATACAACAAGAAGACCTTATTTGTAGTAACGTCAAGACTGGAGTGAAAACAAAAGGAAATTACACTTTTGAGTTACAAGCCTCTTATCAAAATGGCATACAATTATTCTCTCGAACTAATCAAGTATCAACCCAAACAACCCAAGTAGAAATAGCTGAGAAACCAATTGCTGAAGTTGTTAATTTTCAAGCCGATAAACCACAGTATACAAAAGGTCAAAATATTCTTTTAAGTTGGACTATTGCACGTCCATTACTCCTGCAACAAATTCAAATTGCTGGCGGTGCAGATGATGAGACATCCTACGGTGAACCAATTGCTTATAAAATTAATCAAGGTAATCTTGCAGACCCTAAGCTTAAAAAGCTATGTACGCAACAAAATCAAGAATTACGATGTATAAATATTCCTATACCTGCATATAAAGCAGGAAAATTTGCCTTTCAAATCAAAGCTCTTTCTAATGGAAGTCAAAAAACTAGTTTTAAAAAAACTGAATCTAAAATAGAAATCTTACCAAAACCATTTAGGATTGTTTCTTTCACAATCAACGGTAGTGAGCAACCAAATCTGGTTCTCGACGAAGGAACAACTGCTACCCTGAGTTGGAGAGTAGAAGGGGAAAAAGAAAATATTCAAGTTAAACTTCTGCCATACGGCGATGAAGTTGCATTAAGTGACTCAAAGCAGTTTCCAGTTAATCTAGCCTTCCCACCTCAAATCACGCTGCAAGTTAATGATATATCTAATAAGCAACCACCCCAGCAAAAAGGATTTGTAATCACAGTCCTCAAAAAAGTAGTGCCTACTCCTATACCTACCATTAACCCAATTCCACCTAACCCATTTCAAAGCCCCTTACCTCAGAGGTAAGTTTTATCAGGCTCTTAGGAACATTCTTAATAGGCTGTGAAAGGTTGCCTGCCCTATTTACTACTAACTCAATTCCTATTTTTCTGAAAACTCCGATGTCGTCGCCCATTTTGAAACAGGGGTTTTCGTAACGGTACCACCTCAGCTTCATTACTCTCGCGTGCTACCCGAATCAGCAACCCAGCAGCTATTAAGCTAGCAATCATAGAATTACCACCATAACTAAACATTGGTAAAGGTAAGCCTGTAGTTGGTAGAGAACCTGTAGCCACACCAATATGGAGCAGTGATTGTCCTATCATCAAAATCGTCACACCGATCGCTACCAATCGATGCACTATATTTTTAGCCTTCAGCGCCACAATTAATCCGAGGGTGGCAAATGTAGCTAAAAGTGCCAACAACACCATACTGCCAACAAAGCCAAACTCCTCAGCGAACACGGCAAAAATAAAATCGGTATCCTGAATGGGTAAATAAAACAGTTTTTGTTGAGAAAGCCCAAACCCGGCTCCCCAAGTCCTACCAGAACCCACAGCTAGTAGACTTTGCACCAACTGGTAGCCATCTCCTGTAGCATCCGCCCAAGGATTGAGGAATGACATCACCCGCTTACGCTGATACTCTTTTATGCTAATACTGAGTATCGCCAACATTACTCCGCCAATTGCTGTTCCTCCCAGGTACTTGTAAGGTAAGCCAGCCGCGAGAGCAATTAGCCAAATAGTCATACCGCAAAGTGCTGTTGTACTTAAGTTGGGCTGGGCAAGAATTCCTAAAAGTACCAAACCGAAAATACCCAACCAAGCAAAGCGAACCCGCCAACTGATACGTTCCCACTGACCAAAAAGCCGAGCACTTTGCAGCACCAAAAAGGGTTTAATTAATTCTGAAGGTTGAATAGGAATTGGCCCGATCGCAATCCAACGGGCTGCGTCAAATGCCTTTTTTCCCAATCCTGGGATCAGTGTGACGAAAATTAATGCCAAAAACAGCAACAAAAACCAATGGGATACTCCCAAAATTTTTTGTAACGGCAAATTAACAATAATATTAAATCCGATTAAAGAAACTAAGACCCAAAGTAGTTGACGCTTAAAGTAGTACAGTCCATCACTCTGACGCGCGTCAGCGACGGGATAGGATGCTGAAAATAACATTATCAAGCCGACAAACAGCCAAATCAACGTTAACCAGCGCAACAAACGCGCTTCTAGTGCCCAGTTCGAAACTGAACTATCAAAAATTGGAATCAGGCGGCGTAGATTCACGAGCAGTACAGGTAAAAAGTTAGGAATTAGGAGTTAGAAATAAAACTCATAAATCATAACTTATAACTCATAAGTAGTCTTTAAAACTATAAATCTTAGAGTTGTTAACTTCAATACACTGTTAGTTAAATATTTTTGACAAATTTGGTTGGCTATGAATGCCATATCCTTAGACGAAACAAGCTATGCTTACCATCCCATAGAGATAGCATCACTACACGTAAACTAAAATCAATATTTTATACATTAAACACAGTAGTTTTAAAAATAATTGAGAATTCAGAGAGTTAAAAATAAATGGTTAGTGCTTCTCTGCCACTGCAAGCATTTCTTAATTCTCATAATTCATAAAACATAACTCAACGATTTGACGCAATCAACTGCTTGTGTGTCCATAGAGAGGGGAATTTCAATCCAGAATTCAGTGCCCTGCCCAGTTTCTGATACACATTTCAGTGTTCCCCCATGTTTTTCAACTACAATTTGATAGCTAATTGACAAACCTAGTCCTGTACCCTTACCCACAGGCTTAGTTGTGAAAAATGGATCAAACAGTCGTTCCTTAACTGCTTCTGTCATTCCTGAACCATTATCAGCAATTCGGATAACACAGTTTGTTTCAATGACTTCTGTAATAATTGTAATTATATTCGGACTGGCATGAATTTCTGCGATCGCACGTTTATCGTTATGGCTTTCGAGTGCATCGATGGCATTACTGATAATATTCATGAATACTTGATTGAGTTGGCCGGCGTAGCAATCTACCAAAGGCAAGTTTCCATAGTTTTTAACTACTTTTATCCCAGGATGATCTACACTATTCTTAAACCGATTCTGTAAAATCAGCAAGGTACTATCTAGTCCGTGGTGAATATCAACCTTTTTCATTCCTGCTTCATCAAGACGAGAGAAGTTCCGCAGAGACAAGACAATTTCAGAGATCCTTTCGGCTCCTACTTGCATCGAATCTAGAATTTTAGGCAAATCATCTAGTAAAAAATCTAACTCGATTTCCTCAATGTATTCTTTAATTTCTGGCACAGGATTGGCATAAAATTGCTGGTAAAGAAGTACAAGCTTCAGCAAACACTGTGTATAATCTTTTGTATATTTTAAATTTCCGTAAATAAAGTTAACAGGGTTGTTAATTTCGTGAGCAACTCCTGCAACCAACTGCCCCAAACTGGACATTTTCTCCGCCTGAACCAATTGGGCTTGAGTTTGCTGTAGCTCCCGGAGAGATTTTTCCAATCTTTTAGCCTGAGCCTCAGCAATTTCCGCTAGGTTCTCCTTAATTTGCAGCGCACTCCGCAGTTGTGCCCTTTGTTGTTTCAGTTCGCTTGTTAACTTTTTGGCATCAGTCAAAGCAGTGTTCTGAGCTTGCAGTAAAAACAGAAAATCAACTATTGGGTCGTGAATCGCAAAGTCTTTGAGCTTGATACCCAAAGGAGCCAAGCTAGTTGTATCTGTAATCCAGGGAGAACCTAAAAAAAATATTACCTCCTCCTCTGGTTGATACATCATCTGACCCTTTAGCTGCATTCCATTGTGAAGAAACTCTAAAATAAATAGGGCACGAGGCTGGTTACTAATAGCATCAAAATCAATCAGAATCTTTGGACGATTAATCTGGAAATGCTGCTCAATCAATTTACCAACTAATGGCTCAGGACTAATGCGCTCCAAGACATCACCAGTTTGTACAATTTCACGATTACGGCTAAATGCAAAGTGGAAGGGAAAAGCTTTCGCCAGTAACTCTGGTGAAAGCGTAAGCTGAGGAGGAGCCATGCTGCTGCACTCAATTTGGTTTATAAATTACTAAAAATTCATCATGTTCAGCACCTTCATCCCGATTCTGGGTTTGGGTAATATGAACTTCTGTATCAAACCTTGTTCCCAATCCTTTGATTAGACCAATAACCATTGGAGTTAGCCCTTCTCGATCAGAACGATAGTGTAAATTTAGAGAATTTTTCTCCATATCAGTACACTCAAATGATGGGGGCTGGAGTTTAGGAAAGCTAACTCCTACACGAGCATGAAGATTGTCGAGGTTTTCTAAAAACTCAGGCAATGTATCTCCACTCATGTCCAGCATTTCACCATAGCCTTCTTGGGCTGTGTACTGAACCCAGAATTCCCCAAAGGCTTGCATAATCTGTTTGGGAGATAAACTTAGAACGACACTAGCAGCTTTTACCAACTTGTGGGTGATGTCATCGGGATAGCCTTCCATACTGAGGAAAACATCTACGTCCACCTCTGCTTTGTGCTTAATTTGTTTCCAAGTCTCTTCGCCAAAACGACTGCATACCATGTCTTGAATCGCCTTGTTCACTAAACCGTACATGGAAGCCTCCTGATGACTGCACCTAATTTTGCTTTGTGAATTTACCCAAGACTCGACAACTAATTTCTTAAAAAGGTTATTTAAATGACAATATTTTCTGTAGTTATACTTTGAAAATGTTTTGTTACAGATTTAAAATCCCAAAAAAACAAGTAAAACTATTTGTATTCTAATGCTACAAATCCTCATTGTTACAACCGTATTTTCACTTATTGCTTTGCCCAGATAGTTTTGAGGATCTGTAGTAAGCACTAAAGTCCTTACTACAAACTTGTTTACTCATCAATTTAAACTTGACACAATACTACAGCAATGCATCAAAATGCACCCATGAATCAGGATACAAGCTGTATTTAGAGATTTGACGCTGAATCCCATTAAAAAATTGGACACGCGCATCCATAGCTTCAACAATAGCCAGTTTTACCTTGATATCCTCCTCATTCATGGTGATTTGAGGTTCAATCACTGCTGCCAGCTTTGCTGCATGACTATCATCTACATCAATATGGACTTCAAAAAAGATCAGGGCTTCTTTGGGTAAGGGAGCAGCACCAATAATTCCTTTATATAGTTGCGTGTAAAGTGAGCTAACAATCCCTTCGGAAGCATAACAGACAGCACTTAGTGCAGCTAAGTAGCCATATTTATGTGGCATCTGCAAGTAAGTTTCAATCAGGGCACGAGTTTCAGGTACAGTGGGCAGTGCTGCCAAAGTTTCGTCGTCGATACCAAGGGCGCGGGTAAATTGACGAAACAACTCTGGGTGGGACTGAGTTATATCTCCCTGTCCCATTTCGTCAAATAGGTTTTCTAAGATGACTAACTGACTACTTTCATCTTCGCAACAAGATAAAATACTGGCCAAGATCCGATTAAATTGTTTGGAGAATTTGTACATCTGAACAGCTAGTATCTGTACGTCTGGTAAAAATAAATTTCCAGCCCGACAACGGATTAGGAACTCATGGTTCCATAAAGGATGATTAACTGTTATTTCACGGAAAGAATTTCTTGCTAAAGAAGATATCTGTGTCATCGTGATATTTGTAGGGCTAGATGGAGTGGTTGGTCAAGTAAAGGACTAAAAAATGATTGGTCTACTGCAATATGTTCTGGAGTTACACGTAATTCCTGTAAAATTGGCATAGTATTAAAGCCAGCAATTCTAAGGGCATTAAAGTAATCTTCAAGAGTTTTGTGAATCAATTGGACATTTAACCAGGAGCCATCTCGTTTCCAAATACGACCAGGAAACTGCTGATCTCGCTTACTGAAGTAGCCTGCACCCTCAACTTGAAAATAAAATGGATATGCTGCCTCCCGCATATATGGAAAAGATGGATGGGGAACGCTAAATACAAATTTACCGCCGGGACGAAGAATGCGTGCAACTTCTGCCATACATTCTTGGGTTTGAGAAATTGTCAAATAGTTAAATAAAAATACTGCAACAACTAAGTCAATTTTGCCATCATCAAACTGCTTGAGATTGGTAGCACATCCTACTTCATAGCTAATACCTAAACCATCTTCGACTTCTTGCAACTTTGCAGCTTCAATCATGCCTTGGGAAAGGTCTATTCCATATACTTGTGCAGCACCACGCCTATGTAATTCTCGACTGCAATAACCTTCTCCACAACCTATATCAACTACTCGCAGTCCACTAACAGGCTCACAAAGCTCTAGTACAAAAGGACGTGCTGTAAAGTCTGAGAGCGAACTAGGTTCTCCTCTAATCCAGTCTGATGCTGTGCGATTGTATAAGTTGATAGTTGAGTCTTTGTGATTATTTGACATATTTAGCTATCTATTTATATTAGAGTTATCTTGGTTTTAATCAATCGAGGTTTATAAGAATTTAATACTATATATGTTGTAACATTTACCTAATTTAATGCTAATGTTGATTTTACTGATTTTTGTTTTATGGTTAATTTTGCGTAAAAAAATGATAGGTTTCAAGATTAAACCTAAATGAAATATTCTTAACTTTTTAATTTCTTTAAATATAAAAACATTAATATAATCAGGCTTCATGAAGTTTTCGAAATACTTAGTTAATGGCTACTTTACATACAAATATATTGAGGCTTAAACTTTAACTTTACATATACTTTACTAATCTGGTTAAAGTTAACTCTTTAAATCAAGATAAACAATAGAAAGTAAACAGTATATTTTACGAAGTATAAGGAGAATAATCTTGTTAAGTTGTAATAGTCAGATCGTTTTTAAAATGAAATGGCTTGGGATGTATGAGTGATTTAAATAATTTAGAATAACCTTGGAAGAGATCATGTTAGAAGAACTGTTAGACAAGTCAGTAGTGGGCGATCGCGTAGAATATGACCGTGCGATCGCATTCTCTCAACTTGGCGATCGACTCTTTGATGAGCTTGCTGAGAAAATTGCTACAAGACGACAGTACCGATTATTGTTTGAACACACATTAAAGGCTGAGTTGTTCCAGCAGATCCGCATTGCTGCTGCTGGTTATATTTCAGCGTGTCTGAATAGTCACATAATTCTTTCAGAAGCCGAAATGCTGGAACGACTATTGGAAGCAAGAAATACATTACCGAACTACACAGGTACTGGTCTTTTGATGCCCAAGCGAGAACATACTTTAGCATTTAACCTCTTTCAAAAAAGTGTAGCTGAGGCTTTCTACCAATTAGGAGCAAATGAACTGATTGATGCAGTAGATTTACCAGTCAATCTCCGCATAGTTTATGGTAAAACTGATGCAAAAAAATTGAGTTTGCCCTTCGCTAGCTCAAAATGCCATAGCGATGTCTGGGCAGGTGTTGCTGCTGATGCGACTGTAGTAGTTCTGCCACTATTTGGCGACATCGATAATATAACCATTGAAGCAGGTGAGATGCCCCGCGAGATTGAACTACAGTTTATGCAAGTGATGTCAGACTTCGATGAAGGTCAGAATGTTCCAATGGTTGTCTCCTATACAGAAGCACAACTGCAACATGGCACGATGTACTTTAATGATGCCCGTGGATTGCACCAAACAGTAAGAAGGAAAACTGAAGGTTTAAGAATTTCTGTAGATTTCCGGTTTCGGAGGAAATTCAATGAAGCCTACCGGGTAATGGTAGCACCTAGTCTTGGTGGTGTTGAAGAAGATATGAGCGTGCCTTATGAAGACTGGCTGAAAGTTGGTCAAGAAACGCTAATTGTGTTTGATGAAAGTTGTGAACAAGCCAGGAAAAAACAGAATTCTGGCGCTCCAGTTCCGCTATATACTCGTGGTTATCGCCTTATAGAGATGTTCAACTCTTAACTTTCAGAAATATAAGTAATAAAAAAAGAGGTCTGGTATTAGACCTCTTTATCAATTTTTATCACCCATAGACCTAGATTCATAAATTTTGCGATAGTCTAATTTTCCAAAATAGAAAACAGATTTTTTGTAATATTAATTCTCAACAAAAAAGAGGTCTTTTTCAACCTCTTACCAATTCCCTAAAATAATATTCTATTTACAGAATTACGACAAGCCAGTATTAGCACCTTGTTTACCAGTTGCCAATTCCACTTTGATAATTTTACCGCCTGCTTTTTGAATACGTTGCTGTTCACGGAACCAGTTTTCGTATGGAACTAGCTTAGTGAAGTAGGTATTTTGTAGTTCGCGTTGGGTACGAATTCGGGTTTGGCTGGGAACTAGAGCAGTAATTTTAAACAAACGGGACATATTTTGAAAATCTCCTGTAAACTTTGTGAAAACTTTTTTTATCTCAAAATCTTGAGTGCAAATCTTTTAATCATTCCAAGGCTGGAAATCAAACATCAATACTAGACCACCAACACTCATCACTGATAATTTACCAAGATAAGCAATATAACGTTCTAGCACTCACGGTTGATTTCCAGACCTTAATAAAGCCGCACCTAAATTGTTAAGCGCAAACTAGCTCTTAGCTTAAGCCAGAAGAGATATAGTCTAAGTAAACGCCCATTTCCTTACCAGCGTCAGAACCAACCAAGCTAGCGGTTACTTCCTTGATTGCTTGGATAGCTTGCACAGTAGCACCAACGGGAACTCCTAAAGAGTTGTAGGTTTCCTTCAAGCCATTTAATACACGCTCATCCAAAATGGAAGGATCGCCAGCTAACATAGCGTAGGTGGCATAGCGGAGGTAGTAGTCCAAATCACGGATGCAAGCAGCATAGCGGCGGGTAGTGTACATGTTGCCGCCGGGACGGGTGATGTCAGAGTATAGCAAAGATTTTGCTACAGCTTCTTTGACGATCGCAGCAGCGTTAGCGCTGATGGTGCTAGCAGCACGTACCCGCAGTTCGCCAGTAGCGAAGTAGCCTTTTAGTTTTTCTAAAGCAGAGCTGTCTAAGTATTTACCTTGAACGTCTGCGGAGTTAATGACAGCGGTAATTGCGTCTTGAGCCATGTTGTTAATTCCTTATTTCCAACCGTATTGCAATACTTCTGTTTCGGCAGGGAAACAGCATCACCCTATAGCAGGGCACCAACTAGGTAGTCGAAGTAGGTACCAGCTTCAGAAGCATCATCACCAGACAGCAATGTAGTAGCTACATTCTTCAGCCCACGGATACCTTCAGCAACACCATCAATAGGGGTTCCCAAGGACTTGTACAGTTCACGGGCACCGATAACACCAATTTCTTCAATCGGTGTAACATCACCAGCAACGATACCGTAGGTAACGAGGCGGAGGTAGTAATCTAGGTCACGCAGGCAAGTAGCAGTCAATTCTTGACCGTAAGCGTTACCACCAGGAGACACAACATCAGGACGCTTTTGGAACAATTGATCGCCAGCTTGCTTAACCAGCCGCTCACGATTTTCTGTCAAAATTTGAGCAATCCGCACGCGGCGTTCACCACTGGCAACAAAGGATTTGATCCGATCCAATTCACCAGGGCTGAGGTAGCGAGCTTCTGCGTCAGCATTCACGATAGCTTTCGTGACGATACTCATTAATGGATTCCTCCAATACAAATGAAACCAGGATTTGATTTAACTGGTGAGACTCTAAATTTGGTTTACTGAGTTTGTTCTCTCGTTCTTTTAGACACAACACTTTGATAACTGCTACGGCTAATCAATTACGAGTTTTTTGAGTCAACACAAGTACACAAGCTTTTAAACTCAGTTACCTTCCGCAAAACATTTTCCGGCATTCTGTTGAGCATTTATGACTGCTCTTAACACTTTGTAATATTACCTTTCAGAATTCCCTGTTTTAGCTGTAATCTGAGAGCAATATTACGAAAGGTTACGAAAGGGAAAGGGCAAAGGTTACAGGGGACAGGGAACAGTAAATAATCTGTACCCTATTCCCTATTCCCTATTCCCTATTCCCTATTCCCTATTCCCTATTCCCTATTGGGAAGCGGTTGTAAGGCACAACATCTTCACCGAAGTAGCGGCTATATTCTGGACTTTCGACTATTGCTTTTACAGCAGCCGATAAACCACTATCAGTTAGCAGCTGGTTGCACTGGCGAATTTCTTCCTGATCTGCGGGTGTACGCCCCAACAGGTGACGGAAGAGGAACTCAATGACCTTGGCATGAGGATAAGGTGATAAGAAGCGCTGACGATAGATTTCGGAACTAGCTAGCTCACGCACAAACTCCCGCACGGAAATTTCACCATTCTGGAGTTTGTTGTCTAGGTCAGTACGGCGGAAATTATCAGGTACTTCACCGCTAAATACATCCAATACCTGACAGTAAATGGCGTTGATTGCCTGTTGTGTTTCGGCTTGGTTTGCACTTTCTGTTAGACGGTAAATGCGTGCATGTTTACGCACACTCACTTCTACGGGTTGTCCGCTACCATCGTTGTAGGAACGACCTAGTTCAGCAAAAGCGGGCTTGCTCTTGTTGATACCGTTTGTTTGGGCTGCTATATCTGCGATCGCCTGCGTCAAAAGTGGTGTATCGTTACTAACTCCTACGCGGGCTTGCACGGGTTTAAAGCTAGGCACAACTACGTCATCGTTTTGCTTGGTCAGCTGGTTGTACAGCTTCTCGGTATTCGGGAAGTTTGCCGCAGGTAGGGTTGGGAAGCGACGGTAAGGAACCGTATCTTCACCAAATACTTGGTTATATTCCACACTATCTACCAAAGCACCAATAAAGGCACGAATCCCTTGAGTCGCCAAAATTTGGTTATACTTGCGGATTTCTGCTTGGTCTAATGGCGCACGTCCTAAGAAGTGTTTGGTTCCCAACTCAATCACTTTGGTGTTGGGGTAAGGTGTGTAGAATTCTTTCAGGTAGAGGTTCGAGTAACCCAAACCTTGAATAAATTCCTTCACACTGATTTCGCCGTTCCCCAACTTGCTTTCCCACGCCGTAAATTCATTTTTAGCGATGTAGGGTGCAATATCGCGCTCAAAAATCTGACGATAGGCAGCGCTAATCAAGGTTTTTACTGCAACTTTGTCGCTGGTATTGGAAACCAGTTTGAAGATTTTGGTTTGTTCGCGTTGCTTGCTAACACCTTGGTTAATACGGAACTGAATATCTGGTTCTGACCGTTTTTCTGTGACTGTACCCAATGTCACAAAGCTTGGCGTTACTTCCTTCTGAACTTTTGCGGCAACATCTTCACGAATGCTACCAACGCGCAATTGCCGCCCAGATACACCACCGGGAGTCAGATACCGTTCGTAAGGAATTGTATCTTCACCAAATGCTTCGCTGTATTCTACGCTGTTAATGATGGCATCAACTACTGCGTAAAAACCTTGTTTGGAAGCAATGTCAAAGTACTTGTTGATTTCTTGACGGCCATAAGTCGGACGACCCAACAAGCGGCGGTGAATATACTCGATCGCTTTACAAACATAGAGCGATGACCAGTACAGATTGCGGAATACATCAGACTTAGCCAAAGCACGGATAAACTCCCGTACAGAGATGTCGCCGTTTTCCAGCTTTATTTCCAATACTTTAGGGCGCTGACCTTCGTAAAGATCGCGACCGAAAACTTGCAGGTAAGCAGCTCTAATCACAGCTTGGGTTGAGCTTTCGGAGAATCTGACGCTAGAATTTTTGGCAGCCTTTTTACCTCTTGTACCAGGTAGTTGGTCTAATTTGAACACCTTGGGCCCAAGTGTACCAGGAGCTTCACCCCGTGCTTTGGGATTACTATTTTGGTTATTAATCCCTGCGCCTTGGTGAATCAGGATGCGTTTGGTATCTTTGCCAAAAGGAGCAGGACGGGTGCTGGGGTTGCGAGTTTCTTTCGGGAAAATCGCGCCAAACTGAATTTCGAGGGGGTCATTACCAGAACCGTAAGGATGTTGGTCTGGTAGTGGCTGTTCGTAAGCCGCAAATGTGGTAATGAACTGAGGGATTTTGCGGAAAGGCGCACTGTAGTTAAACAGGTCTTGCTGCGGCCCCCAGTTGCGACATTCTTGTGCTTCTTGGCCCAGACCCCGGAGGTAAGGTACTGTTTCTTCACCAAAATAGTCGCCGTATTCAGCAGAATCGACTAAGGCATCTACCAAGGCTGGCAGACCACCATTAGAAATAATCGAGAAGTATTTTTGCACTTCTTCCCGGCTACTTGGGCCCCGTCCTAAAATGTGGCGGAAAGCAAGTTCGACGACTCGGCTGTTAATAAAAGGCTGGTAAAACTGTTTTTGGTAAAGGGGAGATTTAGCAAGACGACGAACAAACTCCTTCACGGAGATATCGCCATTTTTTACCTTGGATTCTAAGTCAGATATGGACAAGCTATAAGCACGGGTAATGTCGCGCTCAAAAATTTGCCGATATGCCGCTTTGATTACCTCATTTTTTTCGCTAGCTGACAACCCAGTTTTCATCACAAACTTGGGACGGCGTTCTGCTGCATTAAAGTAAATTTGCGGCAGTTGCAACCCTTGTTGGTCGCTAGAGGGACGTTGACGGACTTTATTTGAAGGTGTGGCTGCTTTGAATTCTGTTAACAAAACATCCATGTACTGAGACACAATTTCTGTAGCCTCAGCATCCTTGCGGAAAAAGGAAAGTGATCCGGCTTTGATTTCTTGCAAAGCTACCAGCGTTGCTTCACCAGAGCAGGCATTTTCAATTATTTCCCGCAAACCCCGTGTGTTCACCGCTATGATGTTGGGGTCGCCAGCAACGATCGCATAAGTAGCGTAGCGCAAGAACCAGGATAAATCCCGCAAGCTCTTGGCCATATTGCTGGGGCCGTAACGAGCAATGTTAATTGGTCTGAAACCTGCGGGTACCGGACCGCTGGGGGATGAGTTAAATATTGATCGTAAATTTTCTAGGAACCCGCCACGACTTTCAACGTAGGTTACAGTTCCTAGTTGCATCCCTTGCTGAACATTAGCACCACCACCACCAGCAGTTACTAGTTCTGCTTCTCTGGGCTTTTCTAAAAAAGCCATTGGCGAACCACCAACAAAAATCCGGTTGGCAGCGCGAGACACAATAATCTCGGCATTATCTGTAAGCGTTTGGGAAATTTCTAACCGCTTTGCACCAGATGCAAAATAGCTTGCCAGTTCATTGAGTTCACCACTTCCCAAAAAGCGGTCTTGCTGCTCGGCTTGGGTAATTGTCGCTACAGCTAGGGTTTGATATAGTTGCGGACGCGCAACTGAGCTTCCACCACTCGCCTTAACACTCATCGGCTTTGTAAAACTCCCATCATAATCGTTATATATGTTAAATCTGGGTCGCTTTGAGGCTTGACACATCGGTGTCTCTATGCTTTATGAACTTGAGAGTATTGCCTGCAAAACTGCCAGTAAATTAACCCAGTTAGCTTTTAGATTAGAACGTTTTGCGTTCTCAAGGCTGGTTTATTAAGAAGTGTGTAGAACCCGTAGCTTAGATACATCCAGTCTCAAGAGTACATACTCTTGTTTGGCTGAGATCAAATCTAAGTTTTGTAACTCAGAAATAGGCTAGGCATGGTCTACTGATGCCGAAAACCTCTATTTTGATGTTTGTGGCAGTATCCATTCTAAGATTATTGCAAATGTTACAAAATCTTAGTTGAAACTAAATTTCCTTCAGCAATGATCGGTGGACAGTAGTCATTAGTCGATGTTAAGTTGTTTTTGCTACTGATGACTTAAGATTGCGAAATAACGCCGCCCTGGAAATAATTCTCAAAATGCAGTGTTTTTTAGCTTTAGCTATCAGTATTCTTTAACGGGAAAATACTATGCACAAAAGTTCTAAATTTAACTATTTATTCAATGTTGCCCTATCTGCGATCGCAGTTATTTTAGCCGTCACTCCTGCAAATGCGCTTCCAGAGCAAAACATCAACACTGTTGTTAAGTGGGCAAAAACGCGATCGCAATTACCAACTTTGAGATACAACAGCGAAGCCCACGGCTACGAGGGTACAAAGGGAAATTTATACTTTTATGCTGATGTCACTTCTCAAAATGGGACAGTGACTAAAGAAGGAATAACTGTGAGTGGTGACTCAAGCATCAAATTCACCACAAAAAATGCCAAAGCGGTGAAACTGTTACAAAATATTTATAATTCTAATATTGCTAATGACTTCCAGAAGTCTCGGTATGCCACCAAGGTTGGACGTGACCAGTTTTATCGTGGACAAAAGTTTGCTTACATCACGGCGGCGGTGCAAGGTGGGTCATCATTCCAGATAATTCCCTTGAATAAGTTGCAAGAGTTTATAGATAATGCCAAATATTGCCAAACTAATCAATGCGACATTTAATTAAGTGTGTTATTAAATTCGGTATTTCATGCTGATAAAGCGACGTAAATTTATAGGCTTGATTCCTGGTTTCGTAATAGCTAGTACTAGCTGCATTCTTTTAAGTTTCAATGCCACCAAATATTTAACAGTTAATCGGAAACGAAATTTACCCTTCTTCTTAGGCTGGTATGACCACATTTACAATATTGATGTTTCAACTCAAGTATCTTCTAAAGGAATTGATCTATTAATACCTTATGTAGGAGAAGCAGACAAGGGAAAAATTCAAGCATTTCTGGATACTTCTAAGAAAGCAGGAGTAAAAGTTTTATTAGAGATTTATCGTCCCTTAGTTGAATCAGAAAATATCTTAGGGGTAAAACATTTTATTCGTACTTATAAAAATCATCCTTCCGTTTATGGTTGGTATCTGTATGATGAACCAGAGATTAAAAAACCTACACCGCTCTCTCCAGATTTATTAGAAAAGGTATACAAAGCTATTAAAGAAGAAGATAAAACTAAGCCAGTTGCTTTAGTCTTTGCTGACATTAAAAAAATTGAATCTTACGCCGATGCAATGGATATACTGATGTGGGATCGTTATCCTTGTGAGGAGGGAGTTTCAGAATTTGAATGGGTATTATCTTACCGAAAGGCACTGTATAAAGTAATTTCTCTAGCTTATGTTAAAAAGAAAAAATTTTGGAACGTACTACAGGCTTATAGCAAAAATCAGTTCAAAAAACGACTACCAACAAAAAGAGAATTTCGCTATATGTTTTACTTATCAGTCCTTACAGGAGCAGATGGGCTGCTATTTTGGACGCACTACCTCTCTTCACATTTCTGGAATGAGTCAGTTTTGTATCCTACTATTCAGGAATTTCGAGATTATGTTCCTGCAATTGTTAGAGAGGAAGATCCAAAGAATCAAGTACAAGTAAATCACTCAGATATAGAAGTTAAATTATTCTCTATTCCTAATACTAAAAATTTTGTGATGATAGCTGCTAATCACAATGATACTGAGATTAATCTCACCGTAAAACTCCCTCAAAAATTAGCTAATAAATTAGTTACTTTTAATCAAAACCCTATTACCAAACTATCTGCTGAGGCAGGATTCAGTATTCTTTTAAAAGCTTACGAAGTTCTGCTATATCAAATTGTGATATAAAAAATCCTTCTCTAAGAATTAGAGATTCTCTAAATAAAATAAAGAGTAGGCACTTCAACCTTTTTTCCTAAAAACTTAAGTATAACAGTCCTAAATTATACGTGAAAGCTTCTCTTTATTCTCTTAGGGCTGTTCTCTAACAAGACGCTACGTGTAGAAGACACACCAGAAGGGACTTCGTTAATTTTCATAACATAAATAGGATTGCTATATCTGCAAACCTTCATATTCTTGCTTAGTTTTGAAAAATATAATTAGGGTAATTTAATAGCGTTGCAAAAATCAGCTTATTTGATGATAAGTTTGGAGACAACTGTCTTGAGCTAGAGGATATTAGAAGCAAGGAAATTAAAAGTTCTGCAAAGAAATAAAAGGTGCGTCACATATTAATTTACCAATTTTTTACTCCCATAATTTTCTGGCGAAATAATTGATATGTATATCCAGAAAAGTGAGCAATCGGCATACTTAATAAAGTAACACCACAAAATAACCAACGGCTAAAAAATGATGGTATTTTATCTTCATTACCTCGCCAAATTTCGGCAGAAAAGCTTTTCCGATATACCAAATTAACTCGTAAACTCTCTAAAAAAGGCAAAAATAAACCTATTATTACTAATATTTCTATAGGCAGACCTAGCTTAGGAAATAGTAAATCAACAATCAGCAGTAAAATTACAGTAGATATAAATACAAAAGGTAATAAACCTCTTAACTGCGATTTTAGTTTGTGTTTTGTACTCGTTAAATAGCGACCTCTGCCATATCTAAAATATTGAATAAACAAGGACTTCCAGTTTTTTCGAGGGTAGTACCAGGCACGAATTTTGGAGTCAATATATATTGCTTGTTTATTGTGGGAAATTAATCTTTGATTTAATTCAGCATCTTGGTTAGTAATTTGTGTTGTGTCAAATACCTTTTTTAATCTCAAGTTTAATTCAGCATCTTCATTAGAACTTGCTTGGCTATTATAGCCTTGTATCTCTAGTAAACTCTTTTTCCAGAAGCACCCTAAATAAACTGTATCCGCATAACCTGTATAGTTGGGATTTCTATATCTAGCTCCACCATTACCAAGAAAACTTTTGGATGCAAGGGAAACACCAGCTTGGAAGGAAGTTTGTGCAACAAAACGCTGCGCTCCACCAACATTGTTAGCTTTTGATTCTATTAAAGCCTCGACACATCTTTCAATGTAGTCAGGTGCATAGTCCGAATGGGCATCAATTCTAATAAAAACATCACCGATGCATTCAGATAGAACTAAATTAAGACCAGCCGATTGAATTTTTTCAGGATTATATATTAATTGAACTCGTGCATCTTTATATGATAGTTTTTTGACTATTTCTTGAGTGCCATCATTACTGCCACCATCAGCCACAAATATCTCGATTAGGTTTGGATAACTTGTTCTTAAAAACCCTAAAATTAGGTTTTCTATATAATTTACCTCGTTATAGGTTGGTATAGCTACAGTTACAGAAGGAAAAGTATTGGCTCTGGGTTCAACTAACATATTAGATTTAGCTATCAGATTGAATTTACCTTAGAAGAAATAACAATTTCAATTACAAGAAGATTTTTATAGGGATCATCATAAAGCGCATACATGCTTTTAAAAAGCATAAACTATCAGTTTTCAAGCTATTAATAGGAGATAGTGGAAAGTATTTCTTACGTAACTGTCTGTGTACCTTATAATGTTTAAAGACTTTTATAGAAGATATGCCTGTAGTGTCATAGTAAGAAATGGGAAAATATAGCAGGTGTGGTTGAGCAATTAAAGAAGCTCTAATATTAAAATCATAATCCATTTCTAAAGCTAGTCGCTCATCATATAAGCCGACTTTTTGGATAAGCATTTGAGAGAAAATGGTAGACTGGTGACAAATAGGATTACGAGATAAAAATAAGCTTTGATTCCAATAACTATACTGCTTAATATGTCTTTTTAAGTATTGCTTACGGCTCAAAGAGATAGTTTCTCCAAACGCCCAAAGCCATTTTTGTTTCATATAAGAATCTACAATTTTAGTAATTACTGCTTTATTAACTAAAGTATCTCCAGAATTTAAAAAAATCAATAAAGTACCTGATGATTTCATTAATCCTACATTAAAAGCATTAGCAATACCAACACCATTTTGCTGAAACATAGTTATTTTTTTCTCATGTTTATATTGATTGATAAGAGTCACTGTTTCGTCTATTGAATGTCCGTCAATAATAATGTGATTTATATATTTATAGTCTTGCATGCTAACACTATCTAAAGTTTTGAGTATACAATTTGAAGAATTTTTTGTTAGAGTTATTACATCAACTTCAATTAGGTTATTCATGATTTTTTAAAATTAAAAGAATTTATTTACCACCGAGAAATAGTGAGATTAATATAATCTATAATAGATGAATTAAACACACGTCCTTCTAAGTAATTGAATGTAGGATTTGCACGAGTATTAGCTTGTAAAAAATAAATAAAGTAACTAACTGACAAAAAAACAAAAATAATTATAGAAAATAATTTTATTGGTGGTTTAAGCTTACTCTTTCTTTCTAGTGGTAAATAGAAGAAAATTCCTAAAAAGGATAGAAGTATAAGACTCAATCTCAAAGGAAGGTAATCAAGATTGCGGGTAAATAAAAATAAAATTGACTGCAATACATAAAGACATAGCATACTTAAGTCTAAACGCTGTTCTTCTAAAGTAAGGCAAGAATTTAAGCTTGTACCAATGTAATTATCTCGTGAAAGATTTATATAAAAATAACCAAGAAATGCTACAAGTACTAAATGAGCTAAGAAACCAATACTCGATAGTTGATTTTTTACGAAAAATGAACTTTTAGCAGCTAAGAAACTGAGTTGAGGAATACTACTAATTTTATCAAAGATAGATGTAATAGTAGCTTGGTTCACAGAATATATTAATCCAAATATAAATAGACTGATACTTGTATATTTAATTGAAACAATAATTTTATGAAAAATTTTATTATTTAATAAGTTATTTAAATCGATAAATTGTATAATTATTATAGGTAAATAAAGAAGTATAGAGTAATGATTTATAATACTTAAAAATAGGAATAATATACAAGTAATCTTATTTTTTTTAGAAACTAATGCACACAAGAAAAAAGTACTTGATATGAATTGGCGCATTATAAATGCTTGAAGATAAAATGCCGGATTCAGTAAAACAACAAATATTAATAAAGCATAATATTTTTTTGAAATCCCCTTACAAATTACGAAAAATGTTAGAAAATTAATAATAAAAGACCAAAGTAATAGAAAGCCAAGCTCTGAACCATTACATATAATAAATAATATAGAAGCGAGAAAATAAAAACCTGGTTCAAATGGAAACTTGGCTGATTGAAAACATTCTACTGGATTATCACCATTACAATCTCGATACGCTATTAAATATTGCTCGGTATCAGCTTGAATATCTATAAGACAACAGAAAAGACTGATAGTGACCGCAACTAGCAAAAGTATAGAATTATTGAGTAAGCTGTCTAGGCTATAAGATTTTGAGCTTCTATTGAGAAATACAAATAAAAGTAGTGGTAAAACTCCAACTATCGGGATTTTTATCCATATAATTATTCCAACAAATAGCAGAATATACTTTTGATAGTTGGTTTGGACACTTGATAAATTAAAAGTCATTATCTAATGCTATACTTAGGTAATCAAAGATTTGTTAAATAAGCTTAACCAGACTATATGTTCTTCTCCATTCATGCTCATAATAGTAAATAAACTATGAACTTGACCTTTAGTCCAGTTCCACATAATTAATGTTTCTGCTTGATTTTTCGGATTAATTGAAGCTTTAACATAGCAAGCGACTACTTGTAAAAAACCTTTAAAAATTCGGAGAATGGATATAAACAACCAAATATAATATGAACGGTTCCAACGCATAACAGCAATGTAAGGAGCTGCGGCACCAAAACCATACATTAAGTTAAAAAGATAAGTTTCTGATATGCGCTTTGTGGGGATAAAATGGTGCAGCACACAATCAGGTGTATACCAAAGTTCATAACCTACGTTCATAATTCGTAAAACTATCTCAGAATCTCCTCCTGCACTTAGCTTTTTTCCTTCTCTATCGTTGAGTAATTGTTTATCTAACCAGCCACTTTTCTCAAGGGCAGTTCTACGAATAACTAAACCTGCACCTGGAATTTGGTAATTACGACGATTTAATTGTTTTGAAGCTTCGCCACGCTCATAAGCAGCAAATTTACCTGAATGTTTAACAAGGATGGGTGAAGGAGTTATTTCCCAATCTAGAACTACCTTGCCACCAAAAGCACCACAATTTAGATGAGTTGCAGCAAATTGTATTGCTTTATCTATCCAGTCTTCTGATAAAAGGCAATCATCATCAACAAAAGCGAGCCATTCACTAGTTGTATTCTTAATTCCACATAAACGGGCGTGAGTTAATCCTTGTTTTTGCTCTACTATCCTACGCAAGTTAGGGATTAATCGTGAATTAATGTGCTTGTTAACAATATCGGCAGTTTCGTCTGTACAGTTATTATCTACAACTAAAACTGACGAATTATAAATTTTATAACCTTTCTGTAATGAAATTGCTGTGAGAACACGATCTAATAAAGCTGCATTGTTATAAGTACAAATTACAATATCCATAAGTAAAATACTCCACAAGCAAGGAACTGATCAAGATATAGGGATCATATTTGATTTTTGAAAAATATAATTGCATAGCAACTTGTCATACAAAGGTTTCTTTTTCAGTATAGCTAGCAAGATTCAAGTAGGCTTTAGGATTCTTATTATTATAAAATAAGCATTTTCAAATAAGTACTAAGACCAGTTTTGGCTTTTTAAAAGCCAGTGATCTTTACGAATGAATAAAATATCACATTGTCCCATTGCATTATCCAATGGTCTACGCAGAACATTGACAATTTCATAGGGTTGAAAATTTTGTTCATTCATCCATGCTATTGATTCATGCAGTAGAATCATCTCTGATGAAAATCGAAAAAATTGCAGTTCTAGTAAAATAAATTCTGAAGATTTTAGGACTTTTTTCGCTCCCGATAAAACATTTAATTCATAACCTTGAACGTCAATTTTTATAAAATGTGGTTGTTTAATAACTCCTTGCTCAAACAGATTGTCTATAGATACAATTGGTACTTCACGAGAGCCAATACCAGAATACATCAGACTACTACTATCCAAATCTTGAGTCACACCTATCTGTAATGTACCAGGCTCGGAACCAGCCGCAGCCAAAATAAACTTGGTATTACTATGTTGATTGGTCAAGACCTTTAAAGGTGGTAATCGCTCTTCAAGAGGCTCGATCATAAAATATCCAGCATCTGGCCAACTTTGCATTGCTAACTTCGTCCAAGAACCTTGTGCCGCTCCAATATCTAGGACCACTTGAGGGCTATAGCCACGTTGAGCAAGACCCTTCAGACATAAGTCCATACCTACTCCCTGAGCAAGTCGAGCAAGTCGTAAGTTAAAAGGTTTTAAAACTTTATTTGCTAGAAGTTGTATATTTTCTTTAATAACAGATACCATCCAAATTTACCTATCCCTTATTAAAATGTGTAGTATTTAAACATTTGTAGAGTTATTATCTACAACTAAAACTGTCCATTGATAGCTAGGAATTACTTTTGATAATGAAAGATTTTCTAAGAACACACTCTCGTAGATTAGTATTGTTGTATCTACGAATTAGTATATCAATAAATACAGCAATTAATTCATTTTAACTTAACAATTATTTGAAAACCATAGCATCCAAGCTTATTTTTTAGCAGCAATATATTTTTTGATGACTGAAAAATTGTAGTCATTGCTTATAGCGAACCATATCAATAGAATAGTTGTTTGTATCGAAAATATAATACACCTTATTATATAGTCATTTTGAAGCTTAAAATTCAACAACACAACTATAAAAAACCAAATCAATGGAAAACATAACCATTTGAACCAGAGAGTATAAGAAACAGATAAACGTTTCATTCCAAATACAGTTACTATAGAGGTTGTAAGATATCCAAGATTACCTAGAATTGCTCCTGTTAAGCCAAAATTATAAGCGCCAATGGCAATTAATCCTAGTGATGAAAAACTGCTTAGTAGCTGAATTAATGCACAAGTCTTAACTGCATTTGTCCCTAACAAAGAATAGTAGCCGACTGCATGACATGAATAAAGTGCGTAAATTGCTGTTGCAATACAGAAGATCATTAAGCATTGACTTGCAGTTTGCTCAGAAAATAATAGTTTGAGAATTAATGGAGAAAGTGTTATGAGAGTTGCTCCCATTCCCAAAGCAACTAATCCATTGATTTGGGTAGCTTGTTTAAGTTGCTGTTCTAGTTGACGCTGATTAATGTTTGGCTGTCCAATTAGATTGCTTAAAGTGGGAAGTAAAGGCTGTACAGGTAATGCAGAAAATGAGTTAATTTGCGCCGTGATATCAGTAATTCCTGCATATACTCCAAGTACCTGACTACCTAGCAAGCTGCCGACAATCAGCCGATCGCCTCGACTAAAAAGCATACTTCCCAAGGTATTTAACCACATCATTAAGCTGTAGCCTCCTACTGCTAATGCTTTGTGTTGATTCCAACTCAGACGTAGGTTCATATTTTGGAGTATTGATCGCACTACCCAGATATGACTGAACAAACTCACTACACCAATTCCAGCCTGCCACTGCATTAACTCGACTGTGTGACCTCCTAGCAAAACTACAATCAACATTCCGACATTAAGTAGTACGGACTGCATTGTATTAAGCACATTCATCAAGTCATAGCGCTGATGGGCTTGTTCGACACCAATCAAAATTTGTTGCAACAATCGCGCTGCTACTACTAACCCACCAATTTTGATAGCTTGTATAACTTTTAACTGTTGTAACTGACCCAATTTAGGAAATAAATTCATAATCGGTTCAGCACCCATCCAAAGAGCAACTACTGCTAAAGTTGCCAATATCAACATTACGCCAAGAGTGACAGTCAAGGTTTGCGATAGTCCATCAACATCTTTCTTTCCTAAGTCTTGAGAAACAAATACTGTTGTGGCTGTAGAAAGACCTGCTTCAGCTAAAGTAACCATTACCACTACAGCAGAAGCTAAAGTCCATAGTCCATACTCTTCAATTCCCAACAGGCGAATTAGTATAGGGATAATTAGTATGCCTAGCCCTATTTTGATTAATCCCGTTATTGAGTTGTAAAAACCGTTCTTAAGTAAGCTATTTTTCACCAAAAATATTCTCTTTTAATACAAGCATTACCGCAAAAATACTAAAATAGTTAAGTTAAATCGCTATCAAGAGATTAGGAAATGCGTATATTGGGAAACTTCAGTTCACCCTTACCATTCCGTAGCTTGCCGCCGTAGGCATCGCTGCTATTTTTGTTGTAATAACCCTTCTGGCTGTAGTAACTAAAACCACTATCAGCAGTAACTCCATTCATCACCATTCCTAAAACACGTGATCGCGCTTGCTCAAGCATCATCTTCGTACTCTTAGCAACAGCACAATCAAGCACTCCAGGACGTACAACCAGCAATATCCCATCTGCCATCTTGCCTAGCATCAGTGCATCACCAAATAAACTCAAGGCAGGAGTATCAATAATGACACAATCATAGTTTTTGGCTGCCTCTTGAATTAACAAAGCCATGCGTTGTGAATCTAGCAATGCTGCGGGGTTGGGTGGAATTGTCCCAGCCGTTAATAGATCCAAGTTAACTAATACTTCTTGGGTGGTGCTACGAAACTCTGCTTGACCAACTAAAACATTACTTAGTCCCACTGGGTTAGATAATTTCCAGATTTCCTGTTGGCAGGAGTGACGCATATCCGCATCTATTAATAGGATTCTGCGTCCCATGTGTGCCTTGGCTACTGCCAGATTTGCTGCTACAAATGATCTGCCTTCACCTGGAGTTGAACTAACTACAGCAATTACTTTTAGTGGTTTATCAGAGATGGTAAAATCCAGGTTTGTCTGAAGCATCTCAAAGGCTGAACTTGCTCCCGAATATGGATTATCTCTGACCGGCAGTTCAACTAAAGCTTCCCCACCATTTTTAGCTTTTTGACCCAAATGAGGAATCGTACCGAGTAAAGGATAACCTAATAACTGCTGGGCTTGCTCAAGAGTTTTGAGGGATTGATCCATAGCCTCTAACATCAGAGCTAACCCTACACCCAGTAAAATTCCCACAAATCCACCTAGCGCCAGGTAAAGGGCAATTTTAGGAGAAACAGCTTTTTTAGGAAGTAAAGCCGCAGATACTACCCTGGCATTACCGACATTCTGATTTACTACTACTTCGACTTCTTGCGATCGCTTCAGCAGTTCTTCATAGGTAGACCTCGCTACTTGCAACTGTCGCTCTAGCTGCTGCTGTTTTTCTTGCAGTTGGGGTAAGACACTCAATCGTCTTTGGGAAAGTGCGTATGCATTCTGCAAAACTGTAACTCGGTTAGCTAATGCTGACCGTTCTACATCCGACTGTACCAGTTGGACCAGTAGGGTCTGCTTGAGTTCTCCCATCCCTAAATTCTGCGCTGGTACAGATTTTTCTCTGCCCGCATTCTCAAAAATTCGAATCTCTAGCTGCTTTTTCAGGGCTGCTTCTTTTGCTAACAAATTAGCGATCGCAGGATGTTTGTCTGTATAGCGAGTCTGTTCTACTGCTAACTGATTTTGCACCTGCTGATATTCTGTTAATACCTCCTGCACAGCTTTTGATTGACTTAAATTCCCCATATCCACAGCCTGCTGGGAATTCAATCTCAATTGACGTTGCAGAAGTTGTGAGCGAGTCTCAGCATCCGTTAAATTTGCCTGAGCTTGGGTAATCTGGTCTGATAAATCCGCGAGTCTGTCGACTCCTTTTGCCGCTTCTTGCTCTAAGGCAATTACCCGATTTTCTTCTTTAAACCGACGCAAAGCGGCCTCTGATTTGACTACCCTTGCTTCAACTTCAGGCAATTGCTTGCTCAAAAACTTCTGTGCCACTGTCGCTTGGGTTTGGTTAATGCGAATATTATTCTCCAGGTAATATCTCATCAGCAAATTCACAACATCTGCGGCTTCTTTGGGATTGCTACTGCTGTAGGAAATCGCCAAAATATCTGTACCCCGGACACTCTTAATTTTGATTTTTTTGAGAAACTCATCTATTTCTAAGGGTATTCCTTGCTTACCTACCAAGTTGAGACTAGTGATAGTTTTTTCAACTATCGGGTTAGAACGAATTACCTCTGCTTCTGTATCCAAAGGGCTGCTGAGTTGAGTCACACTGCTCAACTCTCCAACTTGTGCCGAGGGACTTGTCAGCGAAGAAACGCGGTCAGTTTTACTGAAGAGCAACTTGCCTTCTGCTTCATAAATTGGTTTTTGTCTGATGGCAATTAAAGCTGACAGTCCAAAAACAGAGGCAGTCACCGCAGCTATGACTAGCCAACGCCTTTTCAGAATCAGCGAGTATTGTTGCAAATCCGGGGATTGGTCTTCTTGGTTAGAGGGCATGGAATATATTGCGAATATCTGAAATACTTACTAATTTTGCTTCAAAATTTTGGTAGCCCAAAATAGTTGTTTGGACATACTTAAATATAATTACTTAGAGTTAACCTGTATAAACAGTATTTAGTCTCCTGTAATTTTTGGATTATTTTCCTTTCTATACATCTTTTTAGTTTTATCCCAGAAACATTATCGAAATGTCAAGGTATTTTTTATCCACATTTCTCTGAGATTTTATATTACTTTGACAAGTATTTAAATTAAATAAAACTTTAACCTTCATATAACCTTTTTACTAGTATATAAAACTACATAAGCTAAATTAAACAATCACTATCTTATTGTATATATGGTTTAAAAATTTTTATTGATCGAGTATTACTACGTAAAGATTTTGCTTGCTCTGCTGTTATTGACTTAACTAGTAATCACGCCTTGAGAAAAACGTAAACTCTTGCAAACAGGGAATATTAGATTACTATATCCTTAATATTTACAATATTTTATACTGCTTGATTAACAGTATTTTACTATGCTGAACAATTTAGTACCAAAATTACATCTATATGTCAATACGTATTTTTAATTAAATTTACGTTAATTAAATTTCAAGTTTATATTGACGATATTCATGGCATCATGCAAATATAAAGCTTGGACAGATAACCTTAGTAAGATGTATGTATTACATACATGCCACGTAAGCGCACTGACAACTGCTCTTCCAGTCCATAATATTCAATACCCAATTCTTTTGAAAAACAGAGCATTACAAAAGTTTGTTATCTATGTATGCCTTGAAACAAAAGAGCTAATCTTTATACTACTATCATTGAATCTCTTGCTGCCTTTAACAAACAAATAAATACCAGGATACTGAAGAATCAAAAAAATCAATGACTCTTACAAGTTATGTCAGTTCTCCTGCTAATACTAGGTTGCCAAACATAGTCCGCAGCCTACCAATATTGCTCTTGTTAGGGGATATTTTTGGGTTGCTCGTTTGTTTAGCGATCGCCCAATGGTTGCGTTTAGATCAACCCTTACATTGGCTCAATCCATTGCTTTATGGATTTGTGTGTATGACACTTGCAGGATTTTATTTAGCAGATGCGTACCATCCAGAGCGGCAAATTGCAGGTTTAAGAGCGCCTGCTCGAATTATTGTTTGTAACATTGCGATCGCGTTTTTCATTTCTGCCCTAATTTATTTGTCAGGTATTGGCAAACATCACCCGGTATTGTGGCGGAGTGTGTTCTTACCTAGCTTGGGAATCTTTACTATCTGGGCTGTAGTATTGCGGGTGATGGCAGTGAATTGGGTGCGATCGCACGCCCTGAAAAGTCGTTGGTTGATACTAGGAGCAGGGGATAATGCGATTAAATTTGCACAGAAATTGCTGGTACTTAATCCTTTAGGAAAGTTGACTGTTCTAGCAGAAGAAAATCAAATAACCATAGACTTACCTAAAAGCAATCTGAGTTATCAGGGAAATCTGAGCGATTTGTCGCAATGGAGTCAAAAATCCTGGTCTGGGGTTATAGTTACAGCCCAGATAAATTTTTCCAAATCTCAAGCACAACAGTTAATGCAGATGCGGTTGCGAGGCATTCCGGTTTACACATTGCCGGATGTTTACCAAACATTTTGGTATAAACTTCCTTCATCGCTGCTACAAGATAAATGGTTGGCTTTTAGCGATGGTTTTAACCTAATGCCTGGTTACTTCAGTATGAAACTGAAGCGAGTTATCGATCTCATATTGATCCTGTTTTTACTAATATTAGTTGCACCACTTCTGTTGTTGGTTGCATTACTAATTAGATTAGATAGCCCTGGCCCAGTATTGTACAGTCAGCAGCGAAGTGGGTTATACGGTAAACCATTTAGAGTTTATAAATTTCGCTCCATGTATCAGGATGCAGAAAAGTTGGGGGCGCAGTGGGCTAGTCAACGCGATCCACGGATCACTAGACTCGGATATTGGCTACGTTTGTTACGTATTGATGAATTACCTCAAATATGGAACGTCTTACAGGGTGAAATGAGTCTGATTGGGCCTCGTCCAGAACGACCAGAATTTGATGTCAAACTCAAAAAAGCCATTCCCTACTATGAAGTTCGCTATTTGGTCAAACCTGGAATTACAGGCTGGGCACAGGTTATGTATCCATACGGAGCATCTATTGAAGATGCTTACGAAAAGCTTTCTTACGATCTGTATTACATCAAAAATTATTCCATTTGGTTGGATTTAGCGATCGCCTTCAAAACGATTCGAGTTGTTTTGTTAGGTAAAGGTAGATAAGGAAAAAGAAATGAAAAAGAAAATATTGGTAACTGGCGGTGCTGGTTACATTGGCTCCCATGTAGTTCGTCAATTGGGGGAAGCTGGTTATGATGTCGTGGTTTACGACAACTGCTCTACAAGTTCACCAGCATCCGTACTACACGGGAAATTAATTATTGGAGATTTAGTAGACACCGGGCATCTTTATCAAGTTTTTGCCCAGTATGAATTCAGCGCAGTCTTACACTTCGCCGCTAGCCTGATTGTTCCAGAATCAGTAGCTCATCCCCTCGATTACTACGCAAACAACACCCGCAACACCTTAAATTTACTGCACTGCTGTAGTGTTATGGGTGTTAACAAGTTCATCTTTTCTAGCACAGCCGCAGTGTACGGGGAAGTGAAAGAAAATCCTGTTACTGAGTCGAATCCTACACAGCCCATTAATCCTTATGGACGTTCAAAGTTGATGAGTGAATGGCTGATACAGGACTATGCGGCAGCATCTTCAATGCACTACGTAATTTTACGTTACTTCAATGTAGCGGGTTCTGAACCACGTGGACTATTGGGGCAAATGTCACCGAATGCCACTCACTTGATTCGAGCTGCTTGTGATGCAGCACTCAAGCGTAAGCCAGAAGTCCGAATTTTTGGTACTGATTTTCCTACGCCCGACGGAACCGCAATTCGAGACTATATCCATGTTGAAGATTTGGCTACTGCTCACTTAGATGCTTTGGATTACTTAGAAAAAGGAGGAGAGAGCCAAATTTTTAACTGCGGTTATGGGCAAGGATACAGCGTGCGACAAGTTATTGAAAGAGTCAAGGCTATTTCTGGTGTAGATTTTCCCGTTATTGCTGCCCCACGTCGTCCGGGCGATCCTGCCTGTGTTGCAGCTTGTGCTGATAAAATCCGTAGAGTTTTGGGTTGGCAACCAAAGCACAATGATTTAGACGAAATTATCGACACAACTATCACTTGGGAAAAACATAAGAGTAACTTGGCAAGACAAAGGCATCTAAATATGGCATACGCATAATTAAAATTTGGCACCTAATTAACCTTGTTTTTGGAATTTAGATAACTTGAATTCGACGGCTCATATAGTGTCCCTATAATTGACTCAATCAAAAAAATTCCACGTTTAGATAGGCATTATTTTTAAATAAAGGCACGCAATTACTTATGTTAAAGGCGGCTGATAATTCAACATCTGGATCAAAGCCTTTTTCAATCAACTCTTTACCCGAACTGCATTTTTTCAAGTACCCTAGTAAATCCTGCCGGAAAGCTTGAAATATTGCCACAGCAACTTCGGCTTCTGGTGATAGACTGCCATCTAAATAACTGAGGATTGCCCCAGCACCAATTAAATCTTCAAATGCAGGTCGTAGGCTACCATCTTCCTTCCACCTTTCACCAGCAGGAATCACAGCGATTTTATCGCCATACTTTTGAGCAAACTCCGCCACAGCTTGGCAATTTCGCAAGCAACCAGCCAAAGTTGGGGTATTCCCTGTAAGTAAAGTCAGAAAAGAACCATTAGGTGAAGGTAAAACCAGCCTAGTTCCAGCAGTAATCTGAGCCACCGATTTTGGCGAAAGAGAATATCCTGTTGTAGTCCAACGTTGTCTATGACTTGCCAATTCTGCTTGCACTGACTTCGCATAATCTATAGCTGATTCATCTTTATATGCGTAAGGAAAAATTATTGCGCCGTTGTTGGTGGCAATTTCTACACAAGTAGAAAAAGAAAGAACGTCAACTATCACAACTACATCACTGATGGAAGCAAGTTCAGCAACTCCTTGTGGCCCCCATTCACAGCGTAAATTAAACTCTGATTGGTTGTAAATCATTGGTGCGATCGCAAAAGACAATATGACAAAAATCAAACCACAAATTAACCAAGCCAGTGATCTTAATTTGTCTCAAGGCTAAATTGACCTAAATGTTATAATCAATATAAAACTTGAAAGATCAAAATATTATTAATTTAGCTGTAAAAAGTACCTCCATAACAACTACACCCAAGTTAACTTATGATGTGCTGATTGAAAATCAACAAGATGGCGAAGTTAGTGCGATAGTACTAGGCTTACCAGATTTTAAAGCCTCTGGTGTGACTAAAGAAAAAGCACTAGAGAAACTAATTCAACTTTTACAAGACCGAGAACCAGAAATAGTGACTTTGGAAATTGAACCTCCCCAAACCGAACATCCTTGGATGAAATTTGCGGGTATGTTCAAGGATGATCCGCAATTTGACGAGATGCTGGTATATATAGAATCTGATCGCCGTGAACTTGACGCACAAATGGAGAAATATTATCATCAACTTGATGCGGAGAATGAACCTAAGTGAGTTTGTGGATACTTGATACGGATCACGTCTCACTTTTTCAACAACTGCATCCAGTTGTTACACAGCGTATTAATGCAGTAAATTCTGAAGACACTGCCATTAATACTCATCAAAATTTAATCTGAGTTTGAACGCCAAAGTAGTTTAATATTTATTGAGCTATTCTGGACAAATTTTCTTTAATTTTTAGTTTATTTACAATACTTTCTTCCAAAAGATGATAAAGAAAATGAGGTGTGTTTAAATTAGCTGAGTGTAAAAGTTTTTGATAAACTTGGCAAGCTGAACCATCATTTAAAATCCTGTCATGGATGATTCTTGTCCATTCAGGTGCATTGATCATTAATTGGGGTACAACTTTAATAAAAGCCGCAATTTGTTCTTCTATATCAAAAGATTCGAGAAAATGAATTAAGCTGAACATCACTTCTGGCTGTTGACATTGATCATCTAAAACAAGATGATATGCAGATAAATTTTGCTCATCAGGATTATCAGCTATTTTAGCTAAAGCATTTTCAAAGTCGGTAACTTGCTGTTGAGTTTGCATCAAGCGATTTTCTCTTAAAATAGCCAATAGTTTGTTTTGATTCATTGGTTTCAACCTACTTTATCAAAAATACCTTGCCAAGTTAGTCTATTCAGGTTAATTAAACCTTGCAAACTTTTCCTGATTTCTCTATTGTACAAACCTTGACGAAGATAAATAGAACGCACATCCCAAACTTCTTGGGCCAACGTTTCTCTTGCTGATAAACTTAAATTAGGAGATTTACCGTAAGAGATTGTTTGCCGATGACGACCTCCTTTTCCTAGTGATAAATGTTCCATCATAATGGCAATTCCTTTATCTTTAGTATAACCAGGAACTTTAGCTTTCATAAAAGCATCCGCAGGTATATGATGAGGTGTAAGGTTATCGCCTCTACGTCCTAGTTTGAGTAAGTCTCCATAATTACCTATACTGCCCTCTCTGGGAATAAGTTGATGTTGATTATTAATAATGTTTACTCCATATTCGCTATTTCTATTGATTAGTATTCTAATTACCAAAGTAAATTGACTTATCTATTTATAGGTAAAAATGATCGCACTCAGTTCACTGTAAATATAAGTGCTAATTATGGGAAAAGAGATTTTTAACCTAAGCAGAAAAAATGTGTAATGTTAGAATGTTCATCTATCACACTTGATCAACATTCCATTTCACCATATCCGCCAAATTTTGATAGTCCCGTCACTACTCCCACTAGTAAGGATTTGACCACTTGGGCTGAATGCTACGGAATTAACCAAGTTATAATCTCCTGGGAGGGTTTGGATTTCCCTTGCTGTAGTTACATTCCACAGTTTGATAGTTTTGTCATAACTCCCACTAGCGAGGGTTTTGCCATCTGGGTTGAATACTACGGAATTAACCAAGTTGGAATGCCCTTGGAGGATTTGGAGTAGGGTTCCTGTAGTAACATTCCACAGTTTGATAGTTCCGTCATAACTCCCACCACTAGCAAGGGTTTGACCATCTGGGCTGAATGCTACGGAATTAACCGAGTCGGAATGTCCTGAGATGGTTTTGAGTAGGGTTCCTCTAGTGACATTCCACAGTTTGATAGTTCCGTCATGACTTCCATTAGCAAGGGTTTGTCCATCTGGGCTGAATGCTACAGAATTAACCCAGTGGAAATGCCCCGGGAAGATTTGGAGTAGGGTTCCTGTAGTAACATTCCAAAGTTTGATAGTCCCGTCATAACTCCCACCACTAGCAAGAGTTTGACCATCTGGGCTGAATGCTACGGAATTAACCGAGTTGGAATGCCCTAGTAGGCTTTGAAGTAGCTTTCCTGTAGTGACATTCCACAGTTTGATAGTTCCGTCACTACTCGCGCTAGCAAGAGTTTGACCATCTGGGCTGAATGCTACGGAATTAACCGAGTTGAAATGCCCTAGTAGGCTTTGAAGTAGCTTTCCTGTAGTGACATTCCACAGTTTGATAGTTCTGTCACTACTCGCGCTAGCAAGGATTTGACCATCTGGGCTGAATGCTACAGAATTAACGCAGTCGGAATGTCTGGTAAGTGTTCTTTCTAGGAAGATACTGCTAGATAAACTCGCAATTACAAATATTGGATTAGTCGGAAACAAACCATAACGCACATAGCCATAAATTTGAGTTCCCATTAATACCACTATGGCACTTACTAGCAATGCACTTACTAGCAATACTTTTCTCAGCTTGGTTTTGTTTACGGATAGCTTTGTTTTAGGTAGTTGAATTTTTGCAAGTTGAGTCTGAGGTATTGAAGCTGCTAGTTGCGAGACCTGACTAGATGAATTTAAATACTGATTAGGTTGTGATATTGATTCAGCAAAAGCAGCTTGTTTTGGTCTAGCAAAGCCAGGAAATATATCAATACCAAGTTTTGTAGAATGATCGCACCAATAACACTTACCATAAGTTCGGCTGTAATAGTGGCTGTCTACCTTTCCACAGATAGTTAACTCATTAACAGCAAGTCTGAGTGCCTTTACCCAATCCCCAGCAGTTGGGCGCAAGTTAGGATTTTTATAACCATCGTTAAAGCATCTGAGAAAACATCGCTGAACCTCTGGGTGAATAATCTCAAGAGGAATTGTCCTTTCTACAGGTTGCATTAAACGGTTTGGTGCATACAGCCATAAACCCTGACGGATAAGTTCATTAGTTTGTGGAGTTTCCCCCGCACCTATCCACTTTCCTGCAAAAGGAGTTTGACCACCAAACAACAACTGATAGATAATTACTGCTAACCGGAAGCGATCATGTACTTCCGTTTGATCAATGCTAGAAAAATTTTTATCAATCAGTTCCGGTGGTGTATAGTCTGGTGAACCAACTGGACAACGATAAATCTTGCCATTTACCGGATTCCGAACCTGAAAGGAGTCAGTATCAATAATTGAAGGTAAGGCGCGATCGTTAACAAGGATATTTTGCTGCTTGATGTCACCTAAAACATAGCCAGAAATGTGAATTGCTTCAATAATTGAGGCGATATTCAGCGCTGTTGTGTGGAGAAAACGCCAATCAACATCAAGTTTCAAAGCCTTTTTTTTTGGTAATTGTATACATTAATAAGTTCTTTTCCTTCCTTAATTTCCGGCATCAAAAAGCCCACACAATCACCTTGAGCATCTTTCAATACCGACTTAGGCCAAGCAAAAGAAATATGATTCGGGTGAGAGTTTGGCTCTTTGGGGCGGTGCGCTATCATCACCGCCAACTTTTGCACACGCTCAGGACTTTGCAAGTGGTAAATTTTTGCTAAGTAACCATTGTGATTAGTTCGCCATACCTTACCTTCACCACTATTAGCGATCGGTTCACCCAACAGAGTAATTGATTTTCCCGTACTGGCACAGGTGAGAACTGTCATCGAATTTTACTCTCTATCAAACAAGCACAAAAGTAAGGTTTTATCATCGTCAGTGCGAGAATTTAGCCGTTCAGAGTTGAGGAATTCCATCAAATATTTATCTTCATCCTCTGAATTAACAGGTTCATGCAAGTATTCCTCCAAAGGTTTAAAGAAAGGCGAGAAGGGTTGCCAGTCACTCAAGCGAATTGCTACTTTTTCTAGTCCATCAGTGGAAGCACAAATAAACTCTTGTTTTTCGGGAATGACCTTTACCTGCATTTCTTTTAGTGCATTTGTTGAGGTAATAAAAGTTGTTTCATTGGCAAACTCACCTTTATCTGGCTGAAACAACAGTTGATATTCTGACTCTTGGGAACGAATTACAATAAATCCATCTCCGATTTGCATAGCTGCAACGTAGTCAGGAGTTGCCAGAAAAACCAATAATGTACAAGCTAAATCATTGATAGAATAATCTTCTTCATTTGCTTGCTTCTGTAATTCTGTAATAACTTTGTTTACAATCTCAGAAAACACTTTCTGAGCTTCTTCTTTGGATAGTGGTTGATAATCTTCCTTCTGAGGAAATTCATTAATTTCAGAAAAGCATTTGAGTACCGTTTCTACCGCCAACCGAGAACCAATATCAGAATGTTTGGCACTACCAGCACCATCAGCAACAGCACCTACAATCACATCATCCAAGATGCGATAATTTCCATAATCTTGACAAACTATCCCCTGTTTTTGATGACTTGTTCCAATCTCGGAACGTGCAACAGCTTTCCAATTCACAAAATTTCCTCTAACTAGTAATTTGACCCCATCCCATAGCTGGTAAAGCTACAGCCTGCCCTACTTTGCCACTAGAAACCCGTTTCATCGAAGTAGAAAGCCAGACAAACAACTCACGAAAATCTAAGCCATTTAGCATAACTGGTGGACGTTCAGGAGGAGAAATTTGTTTGAGGATATTCATATCAGCACCCTGTACACCAACCGCAAAAAATGACAGTCGGCTTTGTGCTTCTGCTTCTCTCAACCTTTGCGCGGCTGGCTGCCAGGAGTCATTTGGCTCTCCGTCTGTAATCAAAAATACCCAAGGGCGATAATAGAGAATACCGTTATCTTTATAAGTTTGTTTACGGTTTTCTAGAAAATCTAAAGCATACTCAATCGCCCCACCCATTGGGGTTAAACCACCTACTTCCAATATAGGCGGTGTAAATTGGTCAATCGTTACAAAGTCTTGCGTGAGTTTAACTATGGGGCCGAATGTAATCATAGCCACTTCCACACTCAGCGATGCTTGGGAATCTTTTAGTACATCTGCCTTGAAAGCAGCAAGTCCTCGATTTAACTCTTGGATAGGCTGACCTGACATAGAGCCAGAAGTATCGAGTAACAGAATTACAGGGCAACGATTTTCTGGATTTTCAACGAATTCAGGCATTCCTACGGCCATTTAATGCTCCTAGATAAGTAAATTTTTATACAAATCACAATTAAAGTTTATTAGTTAATAAATACTTAAACAGTAGTGTTTTTACTGAAACAATTTTCCTGCTTAAAATATATGGGCTGATGGCGATCGCAATTATCTCTATACCTGAAGTGTTCCGCATTCGCTAAACTCAGAATTGCTGCTATATTGATTCTGAAATGTCAAACTCCCAAACCGTTAGCGTTGCTGTTGCCAGACTTTACGATACCTATGCCTTCTAAAGATATATTCCATCAATCTGTCCGCACTGCTTTAGAAAAAGATGGTTGGATGATTACCCATGACCCACTGCATCTGAAAGTTGATGATATTGAATTTTTTGTGGATTTAGGAGCAGAAAGACTATTAGCAGCACAAAAACAAGGTCAAAAAATAGCTGTAGAAATTAAATCCTTTGTAGGTGCATCTGAAGTAACAGAATTTCATCTCGCTTTAGGTCAAACCTTGAATTTATCGACTAGCATTAAAAAAAGAAGAACCAGAACGCATTCTATATCTAGCTATTAGCCAACATACATACCAAGACTTTTTCTCACGTCAATTTATTCAAGATTCTTTAAAAGAATATCAAATTAAACTTTTAATATTTAATTCTTTAAGTCAGGACATTGTTTTATGGAAGGAATAAATTACTCTCAAATTATTCAAGATATTTTAAGTAACCATTCCGCTAATGATGTGGCTAATGGCACAGAAATTCAACTGTTGTTTGACGCAGAACGCCATCATTATCAAGTCTTAAATATTGGCTGGAAAGAACAACGGAGAATCTATGGAGTCATCATTCATGTTGATATCAAAGACCAAAAGATTTGGATACAAAGAGATGGTACAGAAATCGGCATCGCTAATGAATTAATTGCTGCTGGTGTACCTAAAGAAGATATTGTATTAGGATTTCATGCTCCTTATAAACGCGAATTTACTGACTTTGCTGTTGGATAATTAGCAGGAAATAAGTAATAGTAATCTTTGCCCTAATCATCCACTATCCGCTAAACTCAGAAATGCTGCGTTATTCCTCATCATGTCCGATTCCCAAACTGTTAGTGCTGCTGTTGCCAAACTCTACAATACCTATCCCTTTCCGCCGGAGGCCCTGTTGGATGAGCCACCTCCAGGCTATAACTGGCGCTGGAACTGGCTAGCTGCTCATAATTTTTGCACAGGTCAAAAACCCCAAAGGCAAGATATTCGGATTTTAGATGCAGGTTGCGGTACAGGGGTAAGTACAGAGTACCTTGTTCATCTCAATCCCCAGGCTTCTGTTGTGGGGATTGATCTCAGTACTGGGGCTTTAGATGTAGCAAAAGAACGTTGCCAGCGTTCTGGTGCTAACCGTGTTGAGTTTCATCACCTCAGCCTGTTCGATGTGGAACAGTTACCGGGTGAGTTTGATTTAATTAACTGTGTTGGCGTTTTGCACCACACCTCCGATCCGATTCGCGGTATTCAAGCTTTGGCGCAGAAGTTAGCCCCAGGCGGCTTGATGCACATTTTTGTGTACGGAGAGTTAGGACGCTGGGAAATTCAACTCATGCAAAAAGCGATCGCACTTCTCCAAGGTGACAAAAAAGGCGACTACCGCGATGGTGTCCAAGTCGGACGACAAATATTCGCTTCTTTACCAGAAAATAATCGAATTGTCAAATACGATAAGCAGCGTTGGTCATTAGAAAACCACAAGGATGAAAACTTTGCTGATATGTATGTTCATCCCCAGGAAATTGACTACAACATTGAGACGCTGTTTGAATTGATTGATGCTTCGGGATTAGAGTTTATTGGTTTCTCGAATCCAAGTTTCTGGGATTTGGATAGACTTTTAGGCAAAGCACCAGAGTTAGTAGAACGGGCAAAAGAATTGAGCGATCGCCAGCTTTATCGCCTGATAGAATTACTAGATCCAGAAGTAACTCATTACGAGTTTTTCCTTGGCCGTCCTCCCTTAGTTAAAACTGACTGGTCAGACGACAAAGCTTTATTAGCAGCGATTCCCGAACTTAATCCTTGTATTGAAGGATTTCCTAGTCAATGCTTCTTTAATTACAATTACCAAATTGTTAATTTATCTGAACCAGAGTTTGAATTTATGCAAAAGTGTGATGCTAATTCTACAGTTGCAGATATTTTGACAGATGTGCAACTGGGATTAGATGAAGTCAGAAAACTTCTTCAGCAGCAACTGATATTATTAACACCTGCTTAATCGCACTCCAATTCCACGCTGGCTTAATAAAAGCAATTTATACTTATGGTGATGAGCGATCGCCCATCACCACTTTTGGTAAATTAATGTAGATTAGGAAAGTGCCCAACAAACGGGTATTCTAAATCCCAAAAGTTGGAGTTTTCTGAAATTCAGCAGTGGTGCGCTGCTTAATGAGAAGCCGCTACTCTCCGATTTCTGATTTGCGGTACGCCCATACACTCCTCAAGCACCAGTTGATTTTATTGACACCCAATTACTTCAAACACCAAGATGCTATGTAACGACTTTGGAGGACAATAATCTACTCAAAAAAGCTGGAATTGGAAGAAATTTTGAATTTTTCGGCAGCGATAATTTGATTATTCACCCACACAGTCTTTTACATCATCAGCCGCTCTCTCGCTTCTGGGAGCGCGATTTTACTGACTGTGTAACGTTGCCAAGAAGTTAATTGTTTTTTCCTAAAGTATTGTTACCGGATCGTGATATGATTCAGCTGACTGAATGTGCAGTCATCATAATTTAACTGTACTGGTTTCAAGTCTCGTGAGCTTGTCAGACGAATCAATTGCGCCCACTCCGACAACGCAACAAGATGCTAAAACTGATTCTGGAGACACAGAATCAGGTAACTCTATGCAAGAGTTTTATCAACTCTTCCAGCGATTGTTGGTAATCACGCTTGTCTTGACGGGGGTTATTTTTATCTCTGTGTGGATTTTTTATTCCTTAAACATTGCCCTAAATTATTTAATTGGGGCGTGTACAGGTGTGGTTTACTTAAAAATGTTGGCTAGAGACGTTGAGCAACTTGGTAGTGAAAAAACCAGTTTGAGCAAAACTCGTTTTGCTCTATTTATGGGAGTCATGATCGTGGCAACTCAATGGCGTGAGCTACAGATTTTGCCCATATTTTTGGGATTTCTAACTTACAAAGCCACGCTCCTCGTCTATATGGTGCAAATTGCGTTCATTCCTGATTCTTAAAAAGTCAGGCTCACAAAGATAGTAATCCCATCCTCGATCGTTGGGGAAAATGCTTGAAGAATGCAAATGCTTAGTGTCTTAAACGCCTTTAATTCTTTTCCCCTCGCCGAATTAGAAGTAGGTCATCATTTCTACTGGCAGTTGGGCAATCTTAAAATTCATGGGCAAGTTTTTCTCACGTCATGGTTTGTGATTAGCATTTTAGTAGTGGCTTCAATAGCTGCTACTCGCAACGCACAAAGAATTCCCAAGGGCATCCAGAATTTGATGGAATATGCCCTAGAATTTATTCGTGATTTGGCCAAAAACCAACTTGGTGAGAAAGAGTACCGCCCTTGGGTGCCATTTATTGGCACATTGTTCTTGTTTATTTTCGTATCGAACTGGTCAGGTGCGCTAATTCCCTGGAAGCTCATCAAGCTACCTTCAGGCGAATTGGCAGCTCCAACCAATGACATCAATACGACTGTTGCATTAGCACTGCTAACTTCCTTAGCGTACTTTTACGCGGGTTTTAGCAAGCGGGGTTTAGGCTACTTTAAGAAATATATAGAGCCAACACCCGTTTTGTTGCCGATCGCAATTCTCGAAGATTTCACCAAGCCCCTCTCCCTAAGCTTCCGGCTATTTGGTAATATTTTGGCGGATGAATTGGTAGTCGCGGTATTGGTGCTGCTAGTTCCTCTATTTGTACCTCTGCCTGTAATGGCCTTGGGTTTATTTACCAGTGCCATTCAAGCTCTGGTTTTCGCCACCCTCGCCGGAGCATACATTCATGAGGCAATGGAGGGACATGGTGGAGAAGAACATGAGGAGCATTAAACTTCTCAGTTGATAGCACAGTTCCAAGAGCATTTTGCTCAAAACATCGCAAAGCGCGATCAAAGAACTCATGTGCAGCGTGAAAACCACGTTTCTAGTCGTTAACGTACTTTTGTTAGTTTTGTAATCAAAGCAAGGAAAATCAACATGGATCCATTAGTTCAGGCTGCTTCAGTTCTCGCTGCTGCTTTAGCGATTGGTTTAGCTGCAATTGGCCCTGGTATTGGTCAAGGTAACGCTGCTGGACAAGCAGTAGAAGGTATTGCTCGTCAACCTGAAGCAGAAGGAAAAATTCGCGGTACTCTGCTATTAACCTTGGCATTCATGGAATCCTTGACTATCTATGGTCTAGTAATTGCCCTGGTATTGCTGTTCGCTAACCCCTTCGGTTAATACCTGAAAATTTTTGCGAGTGTGGAGACGTGAATCATCACGCCTCTACAATCAAAACGTTTTGGGTATCTCAATAGTTATAATGTTCAGTTGACCCTTGTTGGCTATGGGTCTCTAAAATATGAAAGGTTGGATGACGTTGCTAGCCATGAAAACTGCTACTCCAGCCAAAGAGGAGACAAATGTTTGATTTCGATGCTACCTTGCCCTTCATGGCATTGCAATTCCTGCTATTAGCAGCTGTGTTGAATGCAATTTTCTATAAGCCACTGACCAAGGTACTAGACGATCGCGATAGTTACATCCGAACGAATACCCTTGAGGCGAAAGAAAGCTTGGCTAAAGCCGAACGCTTGGCTACCGAATATGAGCAGCAACTCGCAGATGCTCGCAGACAATCGCAAGCTACTGTAGAAGCAGCTCAACTTGAAGCTAAGAAAATTACTGCCGAGAAAATCGCTGAGGCCCAAAAGGAAGCTCAGTCTCAACGAGAACAAGCTTCTGTTGAAATAGAGCAACAAAAACAAGAAGCTTTTAGCACCTTAGAGCAACAAGTTGATGCTCTAAGTAGGCAGATTCTAGAAAAACTATTGGGGCCAACTCCAGTTAGATAAGCTAACGAGATTGGTTCTGTGTAAAGCATACGCGCAACTGGCCCCTAGTCCAGAGCGCAAAATTTAAGTGTCAAAAAAAGGCACTTTTTCCCTTCTTGGGAAAGATACTTAATTTCCTGACAGGGAAAAGATACTTAAATTTCCTTCCCTAGGGAAAAATACAACGTACTAGCAAGCGAGCAGCGCACTTGTAAATGGGTATCATGGGGACATTCTTATTACTTGCCGCAGAAGCGAACGCTGTTCACTCTGAATTGGCAGAAGGCGCAGCAGAAGGTGGTTTCGGTCTAAACCTAGACATTTTTGAAACCAATCTGATCAATCTAGCGATTCTGGTTGGCATACTATTCTACTTCGGACGTAAAGTTTTAAGCAATATCCTGAACGAGCGACAATCCAATATTGCCACCGCAATTCAGGAAGCAGAAGGGCGCTTAAAAGATGCAAAGACTGCCCTTTCCCAAGCGCAAGAGCAGTTGAAGCAATCTCAAGCAGAAGCAGAACGTATCCGCCAATCGTCCGTAGAAAATGCTCAAAAAGCGAAAGAAGCCTTGTTAGCGAAAGCAGCGCAAGACGTAGAACGCTTGAAACAAACAGCAGCAGCAGATTTAAATTCCGAAACCGAGCGAGCGATCGCTCAACTACGGCAACGAGTTGCTACACTAGCATTGCAAAAAGTCGAATCGCAACTCAAAGGCGGGATTGCCGACGATGCTCAACAGAGTTTAATTGATCGTAGCATCGCACAATTGGGAGGCAATGTATGACAAGTCAGGTAGCGGCAGCCGAAGTAGCCCAACCTTACGCACAGGCACTTTTGTCAATAGCGCAATCGAAAAATTTGACAGAAGAGTTCGGGGAAGATGCGCGTACTTTCCTGGGATTGCTCAGAGCAGACAAACAGCTACACAACTTCTTCAGCAACCCGTTTATTCAGGCTGAGAACAAAAAAGCTCTCATCAAACAAATACTCGGTGAAGGCTCTAACCCCTACTTACGCAACTTTTTGTTGATACTAGTAGACAAACGCCGCATTGCATTCTTGGAATCGATTTTTCAACAATATCTGGCGCTGTTGCGGCAGCTGAATCAAACCGTATTAGCGGAAGTAATTTCAGCCGTTCCCCTCACAGAAGCTCAACAGCAGGCAATTATCCAAAAGGTCATTGCCATCAGTAATGCTCGCCAGGTAGAACTAGAAACTAAGGTAGACAGTGAGTTAATTGGTGGTGTGATTATTAAAGTAGGTTCGCAGGTAATTGATGCCAGTATCCGGGGTCAACTGCGCCGCCTTTCATTGCGCTTAACTAATAGCTAGAAGGTTAGGATTAGAAGTTGGGAGTTAGGAGTTAGGAGTTAGGAGTTGGGAGTTAAGTAAACAGTAATTTATTTTGACTTTTAACTTTTAACCTTTGCTTTTTTAACTCATCACTACTCACTCTTAACTCAGCACTCTTAACTCAGCACTCAGCACTGAATTCCGTCTCGAAAGTAAACAAGATAGACACATGAGCATATCAATTAGACCTGACGAAATTAGCAGCATTATCCAACAACAAATCGAGCAATACGATCAAGAGGTCAAAGTTGCTAACGTTGGTACTGTCCTACAAGTAGGTGACGGTATTGCCCGGATCTATGGTCTAGAAAAGGCTATGGCTGGGGAACTCTTAGAATTTGAAGATGGCACAATTGGCATCGCCCAAAACTTAGAAGAAGACAACGTGGGCGCGGTGTTGATGGGTGAAGGGCTAGAAATTCAGGAAGGTAGTTCTGTAACCGCTACTGGTAGAATTGCTCAAATTCCAGTAGGGGAAGCCTTAATTGGAAGAGTTGTAGACGCTTTGGGTCGCCCCATCGATGGTAAGGGAGACATCAAATCCTCAGAAAGCCGTTTGATTGAATCTCCAGCGCCTGGTATTATTGCTCGTCGATCTGTACACGAACCCATGCAAACGGGGATTACAGCTATTGACTCAATGATTCCCATCGGTCGCGGTCAACGGGAATTGATCATTGGCGATCGCCAAACCGGTAAAACTGCGATCGCGATCGACACCATCATCAACCAAAAAGAAGAAGATGTAGTTTGTGTCTACGTTGCCATCGGTCAAAAGGCTTCCACCGTAGCTAACGTGGTGCAGACATTGCAAGAAAAAGGCGCGATGGATTACACCATCGTCGTTGCCGCTAGTGCCAGTGAACCAGCAACACTACAATACCTAGCTCCTTACACAGGCGCAACTATTGCCGAGTACTTTATGTACAAAGGCAAAGCTACCCTAGTAATTTACGACGATCTTTCCAAGCAAGCCCAAGCTTATCGCCAAATGTCCCTGCTGCTACGTCGCCCACCCGGACGCGAAGCTTACCCCGGAGATGTATTCTACATTCACTCTCGTTTGTTAGAAAGAGCCGCCAAGCTGAGTGATGAATTAGGTAAAGGCAGCATGACCGCCCTACCAATCATCGAAACCCAAGCTGGTGACGTTTCGGCATACATCCCCACAAACGTAATTTCCATTACCGATGGTCAGATATTCCTATCTTCTGACTTGTTCAACGCTGGTATCCGTCCGGCTGTGAACCCAGGTATTTCAGTATCCCGCGTAGGTTCTGCGGCGCAAACCAAGGCAATGAAAAAAGTTGCCGGTAAGATTAAATTGGAACTAGCCCAATTTGACGACTTGCAAGCCTTCGCTCAATTTGCTTCTGACTTAGATAAAGCCACTCAAGACCAGTTGGCACGAGGTCAACGGTTGCGCGAACTTCTTAAGCAACCACAAAATTCGCCACTCTCAGTATACGAGCAAGTAGCAATTCTTTATGCTGGTATCAATGGATACTTGGATGATGTGCCTGTAGATAAAGTCACCACCTTTACCCAAGGTCTGCGGGAGTACTTAAAGACTGGTAAAACCCAGTATGCCGAAGGAGTAAGAGCCTCCAAAGCACTAGGTGATGCAGAAGAAGCTGCCTTGAAAGAAGCACTTACCGAATACAAGAAGACTTTCAAAGCAGCAGCGTAATTACAGTGCTGAGTGCTGAGTGCCGAGTGCTGAGTAGCTATAAGTGTTGAGTTGAAGAAAGTTTTTCATTCAAA
This sequence comes from Nostoc sp. FACHB-133, assembly GCF_014698055.1. Taxonomy (NCBI): domain Bacteria; kingdom Bacillati; phylum Cyanobacteriota; class Cyanophyceae; order Nostocales; family Nostocaceae; genus Nostoc; species Nostoc sp. FACHB-133. Next base: position 29,597 of record NZ_JACJSH010000008.1, on the reverse strand, counting down.
ACTCAAAATTTCAAACTCAGAACTCAGGACTCAGAACTCAGAACTCAGAACTCAGGACTCAGAACTTAAAGTTATGGCCAATCTAAAAGCAATACGCGATCGCATTCAGTCGGTCAAAAACACCAAAAAAATCACAGAAGCCATGCGTCTCGTAGCTGCGGCTAGAGTGCGTCGGGCGCAAGAACAAGTACTAGCGACTCGCCCCTTTGCCGATCGCTTGGCACAAGTATTATATGGTTTGCAAAGCCGTTTGCGCTTTGAAGAAGCAAACCTGCCACTACTGAAAAAAAGAGAAGTTAAGTCAGTCGGGCTATTGGTAATTTCAGGCGATCGCGGTTTATGCGGCGGCTACAATAATAACGTTATCCGTCGTGCAGAGAATCGCGCCAAGGAAATCAAGGCAGAAGGTTTAAACTATCAATTTGTGATCGTTGGGCGCAAAGCTACACAGTACTTTCAACGCCGCGATCAGCCAATTGATGCCACTTACAGCGGCTTAGAGCAAATTCCCACCGCAGCCGAAGCCAATCAGATTGCCGATCAACTACTTTCCTTATTCCTTTCGGAAGAAGTAGACCGCATCGAATTAATCTATACCAGATTTCTTTCCTTGGTTAGCTCCCGTCCTGTAATCCAAACCTTACTGCCCCTCGATCCGCAAGGTCTAGAAGCGGGTGATGACGAAATCTTCCGCTTAACAACCCGTGGTGGTAAATTTGAAGTAGAACGGGAAAAAGTGGCTAGCCAAGTTCGCGCGTTGGCTCCTGACATGATTTTCGAGCAAGATCCAGTACAGATCCTCGATTCTCTGTTGCCCCTGTATCTGAGTAACCAGCTATTGCGGGCGCTGCAAGAATCTGCGGCTAGTGAACTAGCAGCGCGGATGACAGCTATGAGTAATGCTAGTGAAAATGCGGGCGAATTGATTAATACCCTCACACTGTCTTACAACAAAGCTCGACAAGCTGCCATTACCCAAGAACTCCTAGAAGTTGTAGGTGGTGCTGAAGCACTAACTTAGGAAAATATTTGTTGTGGATTATGGCAAATAGCCAATTGCTAATGGTTTTAAAATTAGCGATTGGCTATTTTGACTAAGTGGAGCCATATATTCTGACTTTGATAATTACGAATTACGAATTACGAATTACAAATTCAAGAATCGCGTATTATAATCGAAGTATGAAGTGCATGGGTCCGTCACGGTTTCGACAGGTTGGCGAACGCTGCTCTGTGATTCAGGTCGAGAGTGAGTCTCCTCTCGGAAATCAAAGGCTCAAACAAAAAGTAAATGCGAATAACATCGTTAACTTTGCTCGTAAGGATGCTCTAGTAGCTGCCTAAACACCTCTTATAGGTTCGAGCGTCTTCGGTTTGACTCCGTTAAGGACTGAAGACCAAACCCCAACGGATGCTCTAGTAAGCGTTCTCTGGTTGGCTTGCTAGCTAAGATTAAATCAGAGAATCCTACGTTCGGGATAATGAACGATTCCCGCCTTGAGGGTCAGAAAGGCTAAACCTGTGAATGAGCGGGGGGTCAATACCCAATTTGGACAGCAGTTCGACTCTGCTCGGATCCACTAAGAATAAATAACAAGTCCACCAAACAGTAAAATGTTTGGTGGATTTTGTTTTATCAAAAAAGAATTCACGAGTCAGTAGCCCCGACTTATAGCGTAGCGCCTTCTCTACGAGACGCTATGCGTAGCTTGCTTCCACGTTCGCGTAGCGTCCCTCCCGTAGGGAAGTGGTACGGGCATAGCAAGGCTATGAGCCAATACAGTTCAGATAAGACCAAAACCCTTGTAGAGACGGCGATTTATCGCGTCTCAAAAACCCAAGGTTTTGCCAGTAGCCCTTAACTGAACCGTATTGGGCTATGGCCGAGTCTTCTCCCTTGGCGCTAGCCTCTCCCTTTGGGAGAAGGGGAGATACTAGATACTAAAAGCGAACGAGCGTCTTGATTCTGACCAGAGGCGGAGTGTCTCTGGCTTTACTCCTGACTTCTGAATTCTTCTTAGTTATTGTTCTTCAACTAATTATTATGTTCCTGGAGTTGTTTGCGTGCGGTTCCAAACCTTCTTCCCCTTTGTTTAAGTACCCGTCGTAACCGATCTGCACTCAAGCTTACTTGGCGTTCAGATGCCAGCTTTTTTGCTAATTGTTTAGAGTTATAAGTCTGTGACTCTTGAGCTAAACAATTTTCTAGATAAACCAAATCTGATTCTGAATATCGAGGTTTTCCACCTCGGCCAGGAGCATCCCACAGACCTGCTAAACCCATCTTTTCCCAACGATGAAGAGTTTGACGTACTGTTGAAATTGCCCAGTTCAAACCTTTAGCAATTTGCTCATTTTTTAAGCCACGATTATTTAGCAGTAAGACTTGAGCCCGATCCTTGGTGCGTTGAGGAACTTGTTTGGCTTTTCTTAACTCTTCTAAAGTCAGCTTTTCTTGCTCAGTTAGAAAGACTTTTAATCTGCATCCCATAATTAATAACCTTTTACACAGTTAATTGTTGCCATCTTTTCTTAAGAATTTGTTAGCGTTATTCTAATTAATGTCTAAAGTCGATAATAAAGGACTGTATCATTAAAATTCTTCAATTATTCTTATGAATACGGCGATTTATCGAAACTTTAAAAATAATTTTCACGCTATTTTCCATTGAAATGAGCAGAAAAGCATATACATAGAAGCCTTATTCCTTTTTATTCAACTCATCTCTGGAAATTTTTCTTACCTATCTCCCAAAAATATCTATTTTCTCGACTTCACATAAATTTTATATTTCACATAACAATATTATTGCTTGAAATAAAAATATATTCAATACCTATTTAAGATAGAAAAATTGTGTTGCTTTTCCTATTTTTACCACCTTTCCTACTTTTCCTACCTTTCCTACTTTTCCTACTTTTTTGTAAAATAGCGTCTTAAAAAACTAACTTTTAATCTATCCTCTTAAGACAATTATTCTACGCCATAACTACAGAGTTTGTTTGTAAAACCTAGTATATTTTTATCATTTATACGTCATTCTCAAAAGAATTAACTTTTATTTATCAACTTCCTTATGCAGCCATTTAAGAGGCAAAAGCAATTAAAGAGTAGGCTTCTGAGTTGCACTAAGTTTTATATAATAGTCTTAGATGTATGATATTAGTTTTGAGGTTTTCAGCTTTTATTGTCGAATAATATAAAGAAAATGATATTTTTAAATTAGAATAAAAATAGATAAATAGCAAAACAAAATACTAAGTATATTTTTCGGAATAAATTAATATTCAGTAGATTTTTTGAGTCATATTTCTTGCTAGAAAACAGCAACAATTGATACAAGTTAAATTTCTCAAAAACTGATATTCATTACAACTTAAACAAAAAATAATAGAGAGAATGGGGGCAGAAGAAAAACCTGACAATTTGCGCTCGGAGACGAATAATGGTAGCGATGTCTACGACCGGCAAGGCCAACGCAGAGAACGCTCAACATCGGCTAACTATACAAACTGTAGAAATTGCCCCTAACACAACGGCGATTCGCTCTCTTGACTGGGATCGCGATCGTTTCGATATCGAATTCGGACTGCAAAACGGTACAACCTACAATTCATATCTAATTAGGGGCGAACAAACAGTTTTGATTGATACTTCTCACCAGAAGTTTCGCGATCTGTATTTAGAGACTCTCAAAGGTCTTGTTAACCCCAAGACAATTGATTACATAATTGTTAGCCACACAGAGCCAGACCATAGCGGCTTAGTAGAAGATGTCCTGCAATTAGCTCCTAGAGCTACTGTTTTAGCCTCAAAAGTTGCGCTGCAATTTTTGGAAGGCTTAGTACACGACCCATTTTCTAAGCGGGTTGTCAAAACTGGTGATCGCATCGATATCGGCAAAGGACACGAAATGGAATTCGTGAGTGCGCCTAATCTGCACTGGCCGGATACAATCTTTAGCTTTGACCGCAAAACCCAAATTCTCTACACCTGTGATGCTTTTGGGATGCACTTTTGTGACGATCGCACCTTTGACGAAGATTTAGAAGCGATCGAAGCTGACTTTAGATTTTACTACGACTGCTTGATGGGCCCTAACGCTCGTTCGCTGCTGAATGCGATGAAGCGGATGGGCGATCTAGGAAAGATTAATATTATCGCAAATGGTCACGGCCCCTTATTATACCACCATTTAGATGTTCTGACCGGGTGTTACGAAAATTGGAGCCAAAAACAAGCTAAAGCAGAAACAACAGTAGGCTTGTTTTTTGTCTCAGATTACGGTTATGGCGAGCGCCTTGGTCACGCAATTGCCGAAGGTATCCTGAAAACTGGGGTTGGAGTAGAAGTACTAGATTTAAGTACTGCTGAGAGCCAAGAAATTCAAGAACTAGCTGGAAGAGCTGCTGGCATCATTATTGGTATGCCTCCAAGTACCGCCGCCGCCGCCCAAGCTAGTATCAGTTCAGTGCTAGCTGTCGCTAAGAACAAGCAATTTCTTGGGCTGTTTGAATGTTACGGTGGGGATGATGAACCCATTGATACACTCCGCAGACAATTTCTTGACTCTGGCATCAAAGAAGCTTTCCCACCCATTCGGATTAAAGAGACTCCCAGCGCATCAACATTCCAGTTGTGTGAAGAAGCTGGTAAAGACATCGGACAATTGCTAGTGCGCGATCGCAACATCAAGCAAATCAAGTCTCTTGATGTCAACATGGAAAAGGCATTGGGTCGTATTAGTAGTGGACTATATATAGTCACCACTAAAAAAGATAATGCCTCAAGTGCAATGCTGGCATCCTGGGTAACGCAAGCGAGTTTGCAACCATTAGGATTAACAATTGCCGTTGCGAAAGACCGCGCCATTGATTCCTTAATGCAAGTAGGCGATCGCTTCGTCCTCAACGTTTTGGAAGAAGGCAATTATCAAGAATTGAAAAAGCATTTCCTCAAGCGCTTGCATCCTGGTGCTGACCGCTTTGCAGGAGTGAAAACTCAAACAGCGAAAAACGGTTCTCCGATTCTAACTGATGCTTTGGCATACATGGAATGTGAAATACAAAGCAGCATGGAATGCAGCGACCACTGGATTTTATACTGCACAGTCCAAGAAGGTCGTGTCTCTAAAAACGATGGACTCACAGCCGTTCGCCATCGCAAAGTAGGTAATTACTACTAAATATGGGCATAGGGAATGGGGCATAGGGCATGGGGTAAGGAGTATGGGTTATTCTCCTTGTTCCCAATGCCCAATGCCCAATTCCCAATTCCCAATGCCCAATGCCCAATGCCCAATTCGCTAACTTTTAACAGCTATGACCAATTCCAAGCCACGCGACGTACAAGTTCTACCAATTGCTACAAATACTAAGGCGATCAAAGCACGTAGTTGGTCACGTCTGCGGTTTGAAATTGAATATGCACTTGAAAGAGGTACTACCTCCAATTGCTATTTAATTGAAGCTGATAAAACCGCACTTATTGATCCACCGCCAGAAAGCTTTACCGAAATTTATTTAGAGGCATTGCGGCAGACTTTAGATTTACAAAGTTTGGATTATATAATCCTGGGTCATTTTAGTCCCAATCGAGTTGCAACCCTCAAAGCAATTTTAGAACTGGCACCACAGGTAACTTTTGTCTGTTCTCTTCCCGGTGCAAACAATTTGCGTGCTGCTTTTCTAGAGCAAGATTTGAAAGTCTTGGTGATGCGGGGGAAAGAAACTCTGGATTTAGGCAAAGGTCATGTTTTGAAATTCTTGCCCACTCCTAGCCCACGTTGGCCCGAAGGACTTTGTACCTACGATCAGCAAACCCAAATTCTCTACACAGATAAGTTATTTGCAACTCATCTCTGTGGTGATGAAGTGTTTGATGATAATTGGGAAGCGCTCAAAGAAGACCAGCGTTACTACTTTAACTGCCTGATGGCTCCCCAAACTCCTCATGTGCAAGCAGCTTTGGAGAAAATATCAGATTTGCAGGTGAGAATGTATGCTGTGGGTCATGGGCCTTTAGTACGCACCAGCTTAATCGAGCTTACCAAAGCTTATGCAGAATGGAGCCGTTCTCATAATGATCGCGAGATTTCCGTTGCCCTACTTTACGCTTCAGCTTACGGCAACACGGCGACTTTAGCACAAGCGATCGCTCTGGGATTAACTAAAGGTGGAGTCGCAGTCAAATCAATTAACTGCGAATTTGCCACCCCTGATGAAATTCGCATCAACCTAGCACAGTCAGAAGGTTTTATCATCGGTTCTCCTACTATCGGTGGTCATGCGCCAACTCCTATTCATACTGCTTTAGGGATTGTGATCTCAAGCGGTGACAACAGCAAACTCGCTGGAGTCTTTGGTTCTTATGGTTGGAGTGGCGAAGCCTTTGACTTAATAGAAGGTAAACTCCGGGATTCTGGATACCGTTTTGGCTTTGACACATTGAAGGTCAAGTTTAAACCTGATGATGTCACACTCAAATTCTGTGAAGAACTAGGTACAGACTTTGCCCAAACACTGAAAAAGGCTAAAAAAGTACGTGTACCACAACAAGCCGCTACTCCAGTAGAACAGGCTGTTGGTCGCATTGTTGGTTCCGTATGCGTGATCACAGCGAAACAAGGAGAAGTGTCTACCGCCATGTTAGGCGCTTGGGTTTCTCAAGCTACCTTCAACCCACCTGGAATAAGTGTGGCGATCGCTAAAGACCGAGCGATCGAATCTTTGATGTATCCAGGCGGTAAGTTTGCCTTAAATATTCTACCTGAAGGCAATCATCAAGACTACATGAAACATTTCCGCAAATCTTTCGCGCCTGGAGAAGATCGGTTTGCTAACTTTAGTACAGCAGTTGCAGATAACGGTTGTACTGTCCTCACCGACGCTCTAGCATATTTGGAATGCTCAGTCAATCAACGACTGGAATGTGGCGATCACTGGGTTGTATATGCAACTGTGGACGAGGGTAAATTACTCAAACCTGATGCTGTTACTGCCATCAACCATCGCAAAACTGGCACTCATTACTAATTATAGGTAATCATCCTAAGTTGAAGATTACCTGTAATGCAACTCTAGCAGGATTTTTGCTACTTACTCTGTCTGCTACGGATACAATCAACCGCGCTAGATGTCTGCACATCTGAATAAATCCACCTACACATGAGAGTGATAGGTGGATTTATTTTTTTGCTAGGAACAATGCGTTTAGAAATAACAGCAACGGCAGAACTGACGTATCTACTTAATAAATTCATCTTTGCTTCAGCATAAATTTACACTTGTATAGTTAATAATTTAGCCTATGCAAAATGTGATTAAGTAAAGGTTATGAAACTCTTAAAATCTGATATTATCTGGTAATTGTAATTTTTCATGACTAAAAGCCTAAAAATTTATTACATTCAGGCAGCAAAAAGAAGGAGATCCTAATTGATTAGGAAAATAGACACACAAGGTTTTCAGCTTAAGCCCCTTGGGACGTACTTAGTTGAAGCTGAACTAATTACTCCAGATGAATTAGACATAGCACTCAAGACACAAGAGTTGAGTGGTGAGCAGTTGGGAGAAATTCTGGCAATGCATGGTTTTGTTAAACAGCAAACCATTGAGTACTTCATGTCACAAGTTGTATTGCCAGAGCGACGCAAGATCCTCAAAAACCAGTCTTATTCAGACAATGCTAAGAGTGACAGGATATCTATAGTTGAATCAAGAAGTTCTATAAAACCAGAAGATGCGATCGCAGCGTTGCAATCATCGCATAAATTGAAAGTATATCTTTCTGCCAACAAAACCCTCAAATTCCTGCTAGGCGTAGTATTGTGCTTGACTCTTGTCAGTCTTTTGGCTAATTACAATGTCTACTATCTACCTGACTTTCCTGGGAGAGATATCTTTAGCATTCTATTCGATCTCAACAGCGAGGATAATATTCCTGCAATTTACTCTGGAGGAGCTTTACTATTTTGTTCTATTCTGCTGGAGATCATCTTCCAAGCTCAGAGGTTAGCTAAGAATAAAGATGTCTGGGCATGGAGAGGATTGTCAATAGTTTTTGCTGGTTTATTCTTAGATGAATTGATCGGTCTTCATGAAAGACTAACTGCACCACTGCGAGATACATTTAATACTAGTGGTTTTCTTTACTACGCTTGGGTGATTGCGGGTGCTATCTTCATACTCCTCTTTTTGCTAGTATTTGGGCGATTTGTGGCTACTCTTCCTGGCAAGACACGACGCTTATTTTTCATTGCTGGAACAATCTACGTAGCAGGTGCAATTGTGAGTGAATTGGTAGGTGGATACTATGAATATTACTACACCCCCCATAACATGATTTATGTCTTCATAACAACTATAGAAGAAGTGCTAGAGATGCTGGGCATAGTTATCTTTATTTATGCGCTGTTGTCATACATAAGTTGCAATATTAAAGGTATAGATATAGGAATCCACATTATTGATTCTAGAAAGCAAGACGAGCTGACTTAGAGTTGTTTGAAAAGTATGATTGCTAACATCTAAGCCTCGGAAACTTAAACCCCTAGTCCTATTCCCTACAAGGAAATGGGGGTTTTAAAGCCTCTTTAACTTTTGAGAAGAGGTTTGGAAGCGGAATTTATAGTATATTTTGCAACTTTTAAAATATCCTCTGGCGTTGCTGATTCCATGTATGAAAATGATTTTGCATAATACCAAAATCCTTGTAGAGAAGTAGCACTGCTACGTCTCTACATCCAGATTCATACTTTAATTCAGCAACGCCTATCCTCTAACTGCCCGAAATCTACTACTCACTCAGAATAGTAACAATCTGGAAATCACTTTTGAAGGGATGGCTGATGAAAAAGTTATCCTGCAAAACTTTTGGCAACTCAACTGATGTCATCAATGGTCAGGGGTGAGTACAATTTCAGTATTAAAGCGGAAATAATATAAATTTACTTGATGAAATTCCGCAATTGCCACCAGGACAATTGCAAAACCGCAGTGTAGTCTTTAACTAGAAAAACACTATCAGGCAATTGCTAGACAAAATGCCGACTATGGCCGCTAAACTTTTATAATATTTGTTGTTCTTATGGCTCCAAAACACACCCAAATTAAGTTTCCCCTTTGGCAGTATCTGAACCAGCCTTTATTTAGTCACGATACTAAATTAGTATTGAATCCCCAACGCTTTGCATTGATCTGGCGGCTTCGACTTCTAGAACGCTGTTGGGCTAAAGAATGTGATGCCAAAGGGCCCCAACAGCATTAACTACCTGAAAAGCTTCAAACTAAGCCTCGTCTAAAGAACGAGGCTTTTTGCCGTCAAGTAAAGCACTGACAGTCATATCTCCCATAACATTAATCGCGGTGCGGCAGCGATCTAAAAACCAGTCGATGGTAACTAGCAAAGCAATGTACTGGGTAGGTAAGCCTACAGAAGTGAACACTAGTGTCATCGTTACCAGTCCAGCATTGGGAATATTCGCCGCACCTACAGATGCAAAAATCGAGGTCAGAATGACAATTAACTGCTGTCCTAGAGTCAGATGTTGCCCAATCAGTTGGGAAATGTACAACGCAGACATTGCTTCATAAAGGGCAGTGCCATCATTATTGAAATTTGCCCCTACTAATGCCCCCAAAGCAGCAGAAGATTCTCTTAAACCAACTTTTGTTTGCAAAACCTCAAAAGTTACGGGCATTGCCGCCGCAGAGGAGGAAGTTGAAAAAGCTGTTAAAAAGGCATCAGATCCGCCAGCTAGGAATTTTAGCGGGGGTACCCAAGAACCAAATTTTACTCTAGTGAGGTAATAGCACGCCTGCAATGCCAGCGCTAACAGCACCGCCAGAATAAATGCACCCAAAGATTTAAACGGTGTAAATCCTTGCATAGCAACTGTTTTAGCAACAATCCCAAAAACGGCGAAAGGCACTAAGGCAATTACCCAGTTGAGGACACCGACTACCGCCTCAAACAAAATCCCGATGACATCCTCTATCGGCTGGTATCCTTTTTTCCCTTGGGCAATTTGTTCAGATTTTAAGCCTCGTAGGACGATGCCAAAACTTAGGGCAATAACAATTAGTTGAATAACATTATTATCAACTAATGGCTTGAGGACAGCTTCGGGTACAGCATCTTTGAGTATTCCCCAAGGGTCTAGACTCTGAGTAGTTATTTCTGTAGTTGTTGAAGTAGCTACATTGCCCCACGTTCCCGGACGCAGCACATTCGCTACCAAAAGTCCCACTAAAATGGCTACGGTAGTGTTAGTCAAAAGTAGCACTGCCAGCCGCCGTCCGGCTGTACCAGGGATATCGGTAGTCATTAAGGTATGCAGCACTGCTACCAAAATCAGGGGCGTAGCTAGGGCCCGGAGAGCCTTTAGCACCAACTCAGCCGGAATTGCTAAATTGTTAATTAAGGTGGCATTGCTGGGATTGGGATTTCCCGCACCAAGGGCAATTCCAACGCTGACTGCGGCTACTAGGGCGATGAGAATTTGCAATGTGAGAGGGATACGCTGCCACCAAGGGCTAGCTTTGGTTTCAGGCGAAGTAGTACTCTCTGTTTCACTCATTAGTTAGATGCTGATTAACTGCTGTAACTATTAAAACAACACTGATGACAGTGACAATTTCGGAAAAAGAACAGCTTTAATTTTAGGTAAAAACTGCTAATGTAATATTCCGTTGCTTTGCAAAATCCGGCTTGAAAGGGTATACCACAAGGTAGACCCCTAAAGATATTTTGGCTTGTGGTTGGAGATGCTTATGTCCTTTGTGCCTTTACATATTCACAGTGACTACAGTCTACTAGATGGGGCCAGTCAGCTACCAGAGTTGGTAGATCAAGCGATCAAACTGGGGATGAAAGCGATCGCTCTTACGGATCATGGTGTCATGTATGGAGCCGTTGAACTGATCAAAATCTGCCGTAGTCAAAATATTAAGCCGATTATCGGCAATGAAATGTATGTAATTAATGGCGATATCGAAAAACAAGAACGTCGCCCAAAATATCATCAAGTCGTTTTAGCTAAAAATACCAAAGGTTACAAAAATTTAGTCAAATTAACCACAATTTCTCATCTTCAAGGTGTTCAAGGCAAAGGAATTTTTTCACGTCCTTGTATTAATAAAGATTTACTAAAACAATACCATGAGGGACTGATTGTCACCAGTGCTTGCTTGGGTGGAGAAGTTCCTCAAGCGATTCTCAGTAATAGACCAGATGCAGCCCGGAAAGTTGCTCAGTGGTATAAAGATGTATTTGGTGATGATTATTATCTAGAAATTCAAGACCACGGCTCCCAAGAAGACCGAATTGTGAATGTTGAAATAGTGAAAATTGCTAGAGAACTAGGCATTAAAATTATTGCTACTAATGATTCACATTTTATTTCTTGTTTTGACGTTGAAGCCCATGATGCTTTGCTATGTATTCAAACTGGCAAATTAATTATTGAAGATAAACGGATGCGTTATAGCGGCACAGAATATCTCAAATCTGGTGATGAGATGCGGCAGCTATTTCGTGATCATTTGCCAGATGATGTGATTGCTGAAGCTGTAGCCACTACTGAAGAAGTCGCTGATAAAGTCGAGCCTTACCATATTATGGGTGAGCCTCAGATTCCTACACCCCCCATTCCCTCTGGTCATACTGCTGACACTTACGCCGAAGATGTTGCATGGAATGGACTTTTAGAACGATTAAATCGCAAATCTCGCCAGGAAGTTGATTCCGTCTATAAAGAAAGATTGGAATACGAACTGAAAATGATTCAGCAGATGGGTTTTTCCAAATACTTTTTAGTTGTATGGGACTACATCAAATTTGCTAGAGATAATAACATTCCTGTTGGGCCAGGTCGGGGTTCGGCGGCTGGTTCATTAGTCGCTTATGCAATGCGAATTACTAATATTGACCCTGTGCATCATGGGCTACTATTTGAGCGTTTTTTGAACCCCGAACGCAAATCAATGCCTGATATTGATACAGATTTCTGTATTGAACAACGGGATAAAGTTATTGAATATGTCACTGAGAAATATGGCGCAGATAGAGTTGCTCAAATCATTACTTTTAACCGTCTAACCTCTAAAGCAGTTTTGAAAGATGTCGCCAGAGTATTGAATATTCCCTACGGGGAAGCTGACAAAATGGCGAAATTAATTCCTGTAGTGCGGGGGAAACCAACTAAACTCAAGGTGATGGTTTCCGATAAAACTCCAGAACCAGAGTTTAAAGAGAAATATGATAAAGAACCCCATGTTCGACATTGGCTTGATATGGCGATGCGAATTGAAGGAACTAACAAAACCTTTGGTGTTCATGCGGCCGGGGTGGTAATTTCAGACGAACCACTTGATGAAATTGTCCCGCTACAGAAGAATAATGATGGTTCCGTGATTACCCAGTATTTCATGGAAGACTTGGAATCAATGGGTTTGTTGAAAATGGATTTCCTGGGTTTGCGGAACCTGACCCTGATTCAAAAAACCGTTGATTTGATTCAAGAAACTAGAGGATATCGGGTCGATCCTGATGAAATTCCTCGCCAGGAAAGAAAAGCCCAGAAGATATTAGCTAAAGGTGAACATAGCAGCTTACCTAAAGATGTACAAAAAACTTATGAATTATTAGAAGCAGGTGAGTTAGAAGGTATATTTCAATTAGAATCTTCGGGAATGCGTCAGATAGTGCGAGATTTGAAGCCTTCTAATATAGAAGATATTTCTTCAATTTTGGCACTTTATCGACCGGGCCCATTAGATGCGGGTCTGATTCCTAAGTTTATTAACCGCAAACATGGTCGAGAAAATATTGATTATCAACACACTGTTTTAGAACCAATATTAGACGAAACCTATGGAATTATGGTCTATCAAGAGCAAATCATGAAAATTGCTCAGGATATGGCTGGATATTCTTTAGGACAAGCTGACTTGCTGCGTCGGGCGATGGGTAAAAAGAAAGTTTCTGAGATGCAAAAGCAGCGAGAAAAATTCGTGGATGGCGCAGCGAAAAATGGTGTTCCGAAAAAAGTTGCTGATGAATTATTTGAGCAAATGTTGAAGTTTGCTGAATATTGTTTAAGTTATGACACGGAAATATTGACAGTAGAATATGGATTATTACCGATTGGTAAAATTGTAGAAAAACGCATTGAATGTACTATTTATAGCATTGATATTAATGGAAATATTTACACGCAATCTGTAGCACAGTGGCACGATCGCGGACAACAAGAGGTGTTTGAGTATTGCTTGGAAGATGGTTCAGTGATTCGGGCAACAAAAGACCATAAATTTATGACTGTTGATGGTCAAATGTTGCCAATTGATGAAATATTTGAGCGGGAATTGGATTTGATGCGGGTTGAGGGGTTGCCGAATTGAGAGCAGGGGTATTAGAAATTTGGCATTCTTGAGTTGCTATATAAAGGAGAATTAACGAGACTTTTATAAGTTAATAGTAAGGTTAAATAGCCATGTATAGACCAACTGCTTTTCAAGAAAATAATGTAGATAAACTAATTGCCTTTATGAAAGCGAATAGTTTTGCTACATTGGTATCGATAGTAGACGGTGTACCTTATGCTTCACACGTTCCTCTTGTTATTGCAATGCAAGAGGATAATATTAAATTAATTGGTCATCTGGCAAAGCAAAATCCTCAATCGCAAGCCCTTGATACTGAATCACTTGCTATCTTCACTGGGTCACACGCTTACATTTCTCCTACCTTGTATGAAAATTATGAGAGCGTACCGACGTGGAACTATATTGCTGTTCACGCCTATGGTATTCCCAAAGTTATTATGCTCAATGACTCCCCAGAATCAATGAACCAAATGATAAACGAGATGATAGACACCTATGAAGCTGACTACAAATCGCATTGGCACAGTTTACCTGACGGATTTCGTGAAGGTATGATGAATGGAATTGTGGGATTTGAAATAACTGTTACACGTTTGGAAGGTAAGTACAAACTTAGTCAAAACCGAAGCCAAGTTGAGCAGCACAATGTGTCAAGTACACTACTACAAAGTTCAGATCCGGCTGCTCGCGCTGTCGGTGCAGAGATGAGACAAAACCTTGAAGCGAATGAAGATACAGTACGATGAAAACTCGCAGCTTTGCAGTCCTCATTTATAAAGAGGACGATATGTATATAGCTGAGTGTCCCGAAGTTGGTAGGTTGATCAGGGAGAGACAATCGAACAGGCAATTGCTAGCTTGAGAGAGGCAACGCAGCTTTACTTAGAGGAATTTCCTCTACCTAAAACATATCCAAGGTATAGATTCAACAAATTTTAATTATGGAAACACACCTTTGCTACATATTATCCCTATATACAAGAAGCATTAGGCTACACTTAGTGACATGATCAAAGGAGATCATGTTTTTATGTCGTCCTATGAAGATATTGGTGCTGAATGCCGGATCGAGTACCCAAAAAAGTTGTCTGTATGAGATTACAGATGAGGCTTTCTCCACCCAAGCATCTCAACCCCTTTGGGAAGGGAAAATCAACTGGACTCAAGATCGCGGTGTGGCCGAAATTGAGGTGAAAACTGCTACAGGTGCAACACTGCAAGAAACCATCTCTGATGATTCCCCACAGGCACACCTCACCTATATGCTTCATACTCTGAGTGATGGTGCTACAAAAGTAATAGATCGGTTGTCAGATATCGATGTGGTTGGGCATCGGATAGTACATGGTGGACAGGATTATCGAGATAGTGTGGTAATTACGGAGGATGTCAAAAAGGCGATCGCTAGCTTATCTAATCTCGCTCCAGCACATAATCCAGTTGCCTTGGAAGGTATAGAAGCAATTGAAGAAATCTTAAAAGATGTCACCCAAGTAGCAGTCTTTGATACTGGATTTCATGCCACTCTCCCTGATGCAGCAGCAATCTATCCCGGCCCTTATGAGTGGGTAGAGCAAGGTATTCGTCGCTATGGGTTTCATGGTATCAGTCACCAATACTGTTCCCAACGTACTGCCCAAATCCTCGATCGCGATGTTCCACCTGAGCGGTTAATTACCTGTCATCTGGGCAATGGTTGCTCTTTAGCAGCAATTAAAAACGGCCGCAGTATTGATACCACAATGGGATTCACGCCCTTAGAAGGATTGATGATGGGTAGTCGTTCTGGTTCAGTTGATCCGGGAATTCTGATTTATCTGTTGCGGTATTGCGATTATTCCGTCGAAAAGTTGGATGAGATATTAAATAAAGCTTCTGGATTAAAGGGAATTTCGGGTGTATCTAGCGATATGCGTGAGGTGAGAGAAGCGATGTCTACGACGGGCTACGCCAACGCTCAAGGTAATTCCCGCGCTCAATTGGCATGGGATATCTACGTGCATCGTCTGCGTTCTGGTATCGGTGCAATGCTTACCAGCTTGGGTGGATTAGATGCTCTGGTGTTTACAGCAGGTGTGGGTGAACACTCTGCGGAAATTCGCCAAGCCGCCTGTGAAGCCTTCGGTTTTTTGGGATTGAAACTTGATATTGAAAAAAATCAACAACAGCCAGTGGATGAAGATATTGCGACAACTGACTCAACAGTGCGAATATTAGTGATTCATACTCAAGAAGATTGGGCGATCGCTCAACATTGTTGGCAAATATTAAAAAACTAAAAATTATCAAAAAGCTAACTTGTTGTAAGAGTTGGCTAAACTAGCTTCGTTTAAGAGTTTCCTCTTAAGAATTTATAGAGGAGTTTTGCATTATGCTTAATTTACATTCGATAGTAACCGACGTAGGATAAATTTTCCAGATATTGGTCTTATAAAATTTAAAATGTACTCTGAAATTTTTGGGGCAATAAGTGACAAGAATGACAAAAATAATGCATTAACATCCCTAAAACTATGAATAGCACTAACAACAAAGATAGGTATAATACAAATCAGCGTCCATGCCAACCAATTTATAAATTTAGAGTTGATGGAAGTACGTCTTTGAAGCTGATTTATAAGTACATAGCGAGTAGTAGCAAATAGTATAGTGAAGCCTATGAAAGCAAATATTGATAATATTGCGTTTGCTGTATATAAACTGGAGACAATCAAACCAGCAGGAAATAGGGAAGCTATCTCCCAAACTAGCGGATTTAGTTTAGTCCGAAAGCAACTTAGTATTTGTTCGGTTAGCCAATAATGAGCAGAAATAATTGTGGAACAGTTGGAATTTTGTATAAAATCCAACTTGATTTTGTGGAATATATCACCATGAAGAAGGACAGTGCTTTGCAAAATAATATCTTTCTCTTTATAAGTATCTGAAACTGATTCAGGCTGCTCATAGTAAGAATTAAAAGTGAGTCCAGACTCTAAACTTGCTTTGCCCCGTGCAGTTTTACTCAGAAAAGATTTTATAATATTGACTATAACAGTAACGTAAAAAAAATTACTAACTTCTTTTTCAGTAACTTCTTTTTTATTTCCGAAAACAACATTCTTGCCGAAACAGGCGTAATACAAAAGAGGAATTATCAGTTTTGGCGGAATGTATAGAGAAACACCAGTTTTTTGTGCTTGCTGAATCTGTTCTACAACTGTCTCATTTAGGTAAAAACTACACTGCGATCGCTCAACCTTAAGTTCAAAGCGATCGCCTTGAGGAACTTGTAGAAATAGAGAGAGTACAACATCAGCTTGGTTGTCTGTTTTTGTTATGTTGGCGTTCATTATCGAGATAAATTTGCGATACCCTGTACCAAACTAATCAAAAAACTAAATGTTCCACGCCACTGCTTTTCTCCAGAAATAACTCCTTGATTATGTGTATTAATGATGAGATTTTTCGCGTCTTCAGATAGAGTAAACAGTTCTTTATGGTAACGAGTAATAATATCTCCATCTAACTGCATGACAGTTTGAGCAAAAATAATATCAGTTTTGGTACTTTTCACATTACCACCATCAAGTGCAGCTTTAAGTTCATACATTTTACGTAAAGTACGAACAAATTTATCATTATTTAAAAGTCTTTGAATCTCTTTAAAAGTTTCAACCCAATCTTCTTGATTGTTTCCATCTTTGTCATCAAGAATGGGAGTTGGAGCAGGTAGTATTGGTTGAGCTAGCTTAACATGCTCCTGATCGGCTTCGACTAGGTTTGTTTGATGCTTCTTCGCATATTCAAGCCTCTGGCGATATCGTTTTACTCGCTCATCCTGTGGATTATAAAAATCTGACCCTTCTTCAAGAAGAAGGTAAAAATATTCTCTTTCAATTTGGTTAAATAGACTTCTATAACGCTTATGCAGTTCTTGAGCTTGAGAACCTTCTTCTGGAATACCTTTTGCCTTAAAGTAGTCAGGATCGTGTATAGAATAAATTTCTTGATATGCCTCCCAAGCATTAAACTTTGAAGCATTAATTCTATCTACAACCATCGTATTTACTTCTAAGGCTGTGATGTCAGAAACTAATGTCTGTACAGAAGATACTAAATTGTTTAACAAGACTCTAGCTTGGTTTTGGATATCTTGAGGTTGAGCAACATTTCGGTTTCGAGTCTGAATACCATTTTGATCTTTAGTTTGAATATTATTAGCCATAGTTTCACCCTCTCACAGTTCTGGCTGTAGCATTTTATTAATAGCTAGATATAAGTAAATAAACTTAACGATTTGGCTAGGTTTCGGTAGCTATTTTAGCTTAAATGGGTAATTAACAAAGAATGCTTAAAGTTCTGATTTTTTGCGATTTTTCACAATTTCCATAAAAAATCCATACAATTTTTCCACACTTTCTATGTTCTTGTGAATAATCTCCCGACCATCTCTAATTTGAGTCAAATGAAATTCGCGAATTTCTTTATAGGGGCCACTATCAGTAAATTGACTACCAATCTCATTTTGGATATCACCACTAACAAGATTAATTCGGGTATATATTCGATTACCTGGTTTGGCTACTTCTATGTCATTTTGTTGCTGATCAGATGACTCTGCTACCCAAGTAGTAATTTTTAAATCAATAGCTTCAACTATTACTGTTTTGATGGCATCAATAATTTCATCAACATCCAGTCCTTTTTTATCGGCATTAAGATTAGTAACTATTGTTTTAAAATCACTATTTTTTGCCTGAATCGATAGACTATTATTTTCCAAGTTGTTCGTAACTACAGTATCTAGCATAAGATTAAGGACACAACAGGTCTAATTGCGAACAAAATTTTATTTTAAATGATGTTCTAAATCTTACTACTGTTACTTAACAAAACTCAGTAATATCAAAGGAACTTAAGAAAAGTAATGCTAGAATTTGTAGCAGCTAATTTAATCTCAAAAAAGAAAATAATTTATTTAGATTTTGCAAATAAGAAAGCATAAATCATGCCATACATACTTATGTCATGTATAATATAATACTTTGAGCTTGGCTTGCGGTTCTACCCGTTTTCAGTTTCTCTTGAAGTAAAGATAGACTGCGATAGTAGCTGCTCAATAGATACTCTTCTGTGACTACATAGCTGAGTAATTTTATAAGAAGTATATTATATATAATGAGTTGCTTCTGCCTGATAAGACAAGAAAAATATGTTGTTACAGCGTAAAGCCATAGCTACACCTTTGATAATTTGTGTGTCTATTTTAGGAATTGGCTTGATTCAATTCCTTCAATTGCAAACACTTATAGATAGTAAAAAATCTGCCTCTTTAGAGACTCTAAAAAAAGAAATAAAATCAGAACATCTCCGTTTGAGTTTTCTCAAAAAAATGCCTACTTTTAGTTATAAAAATTTAATTGCAGATTTGGTATATCTCAATTTCTTACAGTACTTCGGAGATGATGAAGTTCGGGATAAAACAGGTTACAGTTTAAGTCCAGAATATTTTGAAGTAATTTTAGAACGTGACCCACGATTTTTAGCAGCGTATCGGAGTCTTTCTATCAGTACTTCATTGTATGCTGCTATGCCAGAACGCACGATCGCACTATCAGAGAAAGGCTTAAAATCAATATCTCCCTCAGTTCCCGAAAGGTCTTATTATGTTTGGCGTTATAAAGGAGTCGATGAGTTATTATTTTTAGGCAATGCTAAAGCTGCCCAACAGTCTTTTGCAATGGCGGCAAACTGGGCGAGTAAATTTTCAGATCCAGAGAGTCAGCTTATAGCTAATACTTCCCAAAGAACTGCGGAATTTCTGAGTCGAAATCCTAATAGTAAATATGCTCAAATTTCTACATGGTCAATGGTTTTAAATAATCATGCTGATGAGAGAACTCAGAAACGCGCAATTAAGGAAATCGAAGCTTTGGGAGGAAAAATAGTTACAACTCCCGAAGGGACTAATAAAATTATATTTCCCCCTAAAGATTAAATATTGCAAGTGTAATAGAGGATTATATTCGCTCAATTATTTTCAAGTTTTTCATACATGATTGAGTAAGGTAATACTGATGTCAATACAATTGGCAGAATCTGACTTTCAAATATTAGGGTGTTTTCCTGTTATCTCTCAGTTGCGCCCTCACCTTGAGCAGGATAACTTTGTAGAACAAGTTCGATATCAAATGAAAGAAGGATATCAACTTGCATTTTTGGAGGTAGAAAAGCAAGCTGTAGCAGTAACTGGATTTCGCATTTCTACTTGTTTAGCATTGGGTAGGTTTTTATACATTGATGATTTAGTTGTTGATGAGTTGAAACGATCGCATAGCTATGGTCAGCAGTTATTTCAGTGGCTAATTGAATATGCCAGAAATCATGAGTGTAAACACCTGAGTCTTGATTCTGGTGTTCAGCGATTTGCAGCTCACAGGTTTTATCTCATGCAGCGTATGAGTATTACAAGTCATCACTTTTCAATGTAGTTGTAACGATAAGCAATTTGGTTGTGACAAATAATATTTTTTGGTATGACGGCAAATTAATTCACTCTCAAACCCTAGAACTAAACATTAACGATCCGGGTTTACTTTATGGGGCTACCGTTTTTACAACGTTGCGGGTTTATGAGAACTCCCTAGATAGTAATTTAACTAATTGGCAAGCACATTGCGATCGCTTACTTTTCTCAATCCAATCTTTTGGTTGGCAGCAACCAGACTGGAAGCGTCTACTTCAAGGCGCTCAAATTCTCCTTGCACACTTCCCCGTTCTCAGAATTACTCTCTTTCCCGATGGACGGGAATGGATAACTGGTAGATTATTACCACAAAATTTGACAGAAAAACAAAAAAATGGTACCTTATGCGCTGTTACCAGTCCTGAATTTTCTCGCTCTCTCCCTTCTCATAAAACTGGAAATTATTTAAGTGCTTGGTTGGCAAAAACTAGCTCAGATGCTCAAGAAGCAATATTAGTCGATACTCAAGGAAATTGGCTAGAAACCAGTACAGGCAACCTTTGGGGATGGTGCGATCGCAGTTGGTACACTCCACCAATAAAGGCCGGAATTTTGCCGGGAATTGTGCGATCGCAACTTGTAAACTGGTTGCAAAAGCACCAACAGCCAGTGCGAGAAGAAACTTGGAGTGCCGAGTTAGTCCAGAGATTTGAAGCGATCGCCTACACTAATAGTGTGGTAGAAATTATTCCCATTCATACCGTTCATCTGCCTTCAGGGTCGCTACAATGTAATCCCTACCATCATAGTTTTCAGCTAATAAGGGAGCTTTTTTTAGCATGACAACCACGCCAAATTTGTTATATCTTAAGATAAGTTAACATAATTCTTAATAATCACCTTTCCGAGCAGAGAAGCTAGGCGATTGCGCGAAAAATACCGGAGGATAGACCTTAGTGAATAAAAGATGGAGAAATGCAGGGCTGTACGCGCTGCTGTTTATTGTCGTCATTGCGCTGGGAACAGCATTTTTTGACAAACAACCCCAAAGCAGAGAGACATGGCGATACAGTCGCTTTATTCAAGAAGTTCAGCAAGGCAGAGTAGAAAAAGTCAGTTTGAGTGCAGATCGCTCCACAGCACTGGTTACACCCAAATATGACCCAGCTAAACGGATTGTTACCTTAGTCAACGATCCAGACTTGATTAATACTCTGACTTCTAAAGGCGTTGATATTTCTGTATTGCCCCAAACCGACGAAGGATTTTGGTTTAAGGCACTGAGCAGCTTATTTTTCCCTGTATTGCTTTTGGTTGGCTTATTCTTCTTACTACGTCGCGCTCAAAGTGGCCCAGGCAGCCAAGCGATGAACTTTGGCAAATCCAAAGCCAGAGTGCAAATGGAACCACAAACTCAGGTGACATTTGGCGATGTCGCTGGTATTGACCAAGCCAAGTTGGAATTAAACGAAGTTGTAGACTTCCTGAAAAACGCCGATCGCTTTACCGCCGTTGGTGCAAAAATTCCTAAAGGTGTGTTGTTAGTTGGCCCTCCTGGTACAGGTAAAACCCTCCTCGCGCGTGCCGTAGCTGGTGAAGCAGGTGTACCCTTCTTCTCAATCTCCGGTTCAGAATTTGTCGAAATGTTCGTCGGTGTAGGTGCATCCCGCGTCCGCGATTTGTTTGAACAAGCTAAGACCAATGCTCCTTGTATCGTCTTCATCGATGAAATTGACGCAGTAGGTCGTCAACGGGGTGCCGGTTTAGGCGGTGGTAACGATGAGCGGGAACAAACCCTCAACCAGTTGCTAACCGAAATGGACGGCTTTGAAGGTAATACAGGCATCATCATTATTGCTGCTACCAACCGTCCTGATGTTCTAGATGCAGCACTGTTGCGTCCTGGTCGCTTTGACCGTCAAGTTGTGGTAGACCGTCCCGACTATGCCGGACGCAGTGAAATTCTCAAGGTTCACGCCCGTGGCAAAACCTTGGCGAAAGATGTGGACTTGGATAAAATCGCTCGTCGTACCCCTGGATTTACTGGTGCAGATTTATCCAACCTGCTGAATGAAGCCGCAATTTTGGCAGCACGCCGGAATTTGACTGAGATTTCAATGGATGAAATCAACGACGCAATCGATCGCGTATTAGCTGGGCCAGAGAAGAAAGACCGGGTAATGAGCGAGAAGCGCAAAACCTTGGTGGCATATCACGAAGCCGGTCACGCTTTAGTTGGTGCTTTAATGCCCGACTATGACCCAGTACAAAAAATTAGCATCATCCCTCGCGGTCGTGCTGGTGGTTTAACTTGGTTTACCCCTAGCGAAGACCGGATGGACACTGGTTTATACAGCCGCGCTTATCTGGAAAATCAGATGGCTGTGGCTTTGGGTGGTCGGATTGCTGAAGAATTAATCTTTGGTGAAGAAGAAGTTACCACTGGTGCTTCTAATGACTTGCAGCAAGTAGCACGGGTTGCGCGTCAGATGATTACCCGATTTGGGATGAGCGATCGCTTAGGCCCAGTTGCCCTTGGTCGTCAACAAGGTAACATGTTCCTGGGACGGGATATCATGTCAGAGCGTGATTTCTCTGAAGAAACTGCCGCCGCCATTGATGAAGAAGTGCGTAAACTTGTGGATGTAGCCTATACACGCGCTAAAGAAGTGTTAGTAGGCAACCGTCACATTTTAGATCAAATCGCCCAAATGTTGGTTGAGAAAGAAACGGTAGATGCCGAAGAGTTGCAAGAAATTCTATCGAATAACGATGTAACAACTGCTGCTTTTGCCTAATTTAATTAGTAGTTGGGAGTTAAGAACAATTCCTAACTCCTAAGTGTTAATAAAAGCCCGGTCTTCATGACCGGGCTTTTAATATGGGGTTATATACCCCGAAGGTTTCGTTATAGAGTTTCAGTATAAATCGCTTGTCTGATAGAGACTACCACCTGAGCATAATCAATTCCGGAAAATTAGAAAATTTTTTTAGATACACCCAAATCAAAAAAGCTATAACTCTCACCTTAAAAGGAAAAAGATCCAATCTAGCAACAATTTGAGAAGTCTGGATGGTGAAAATTCCCGAACCCATCATAAGTACAATCCACGAGCTTACTTGCCCGACTCTGACGATATCCTAACTTTCCGAATCTTGACAGTACTAGCGTTAAGAGTGACTCGATACTCAACCAGCCACCGATCTTAGACTCTGGATGCCGGTTTCAAAAATAGCCACGCCACAAAGAATGTAGCCGCAGTGAATAGTTGCGTCAAGTCTAAAGCTGATAGATAGCCATCTGCAAATGAAGCAATACTGCGATCGGTAATCCCAAATACCCAGGATGACAGTCCAAACAGCCAAATCCCGTTCTTGAGATTTCCGACGAATTGCTTAGAGTCTGATGGTTTCTGGTCTTTCATGAGCTTCTATCCCGTTGTTGATAAATTTGATGATTAATGCGAAATACCTGCCACTAAGAATTCTTTTCTGACTCCTGCCGTTGAATTTACACTGCCTATTTATAATATTAATAAATATTTCGCCTACTTGACTTAAATACCTAAAGGTACATCTTCTAATGATGACATTCCTCGTTTGGTTCTGCTACCTCTGATAGACGGCTATGAATTGAGTAGGGGCACACAGCTAGCTGTGCGCCCCTACAAATTGATAAATAATTTTGGATAATTTATTTCTTGGAAGTCCCTAAACTAAATTTCCGGGTCAACCAAGCGGGTAGTGGGACGACTCTGATACAAATCTTGAACGACTTGGACAGCAGAAACTACTGCTACAAGGGCAATGACTGCAACAGGTAACAAACCTTTGCCAAAGATAGCGATCGCTAGCAGCATAACTGCACCCCCAAGTCGGTACTGGGAACGAATTTTGCAATAACGGATCACTCCAAATCGGTGAAGAATACTGACAGCTAGAGAGCATAATGCTACTGAGCCACAGATGAGCCATCGCTGGGAATCGGGTAATGCTAAAGTTGCCTTACTCACCAAAATTTGTTCTACACCAACACCAGCAGCAGTAATCCCAATCACTAGCGGTAAATGGGTGTATAACCAGAGATTGACAACACTGACCTTTCCTTCTTTCCGCGCCGTCTCAATAGGTTTACCACCCAAATTATCAAAATAAACCCACCACCAGCTAAAGGCGATAATCAGACCAAACACGCTAGAAATCACTGTTAAAATATCCCATTTCTGCTCAGAAACACCATTGACCACTGCAATGATTGCTTCACCTAAGACAATAATGGTAAATAGCCCGAAACGTTCTGGTAAGTGGGAGGCGTGGGGAAGTAACCCCATTTGAAACTTGTATCCTGTTAAAGGTGTAGCAAAGTCAATAATGATTCCTAACGTCCAAAATCCGAACCGCCAAGGAATGGGTATAAATGCTGATATCAACCAAAGCAAGGCTGCGATCGCAAAACCAATAGCGTAGCGAGTAGTTAAAGGACGTGCGGAGGGAATATGTCTTCCAGCACGGATATACTCTATTACAAGTACAGCCCGGCCCAGAGCATAAGAAATGGCAAAACCAGGGGAACTCTCACCCAAGCCGTGGTGGATATTAATAGCCATTGCTGCTGCTGTGAGCATTTGTATACCAATCAGTAATCGATGTCCTACATCATCGCTATCAAAACGGTTGGCGTAGAATGTGGTACCAATCCATGACCACCAAACTGGTATAAATAGAACTACAAACCCAAATAATCCTGATAGAGAAATATCCTCGTTGAGATTGTGGGCGAGTTGAGAAACTGCAACTACAAAAACCAAATCATAAAAAAGTTCTAGCCAAGTGGCGCGTCGTTCTTCTTCAGTGTCTTGACCAATGCGTAATCTTGGCGGTTGGAGAAAATTTGCCATAGTGCTAATTGCTAATCGCTAATTGTTTTTTACCATTAGCCGTCATCTATTAGCGAGCGTCTAGACGTTTTTACTCCCTGCATCTGACAATTCCCAATAGGAATATTAGTCTATTGAATTTCGTCGCTTTATGGGCAACCTGTAGTATTTGTAGTGTAGTGATAGCGATCGCAGACTCTAGAAGCCGAGTGAAGTCTGGTTCCACAAACTCAAAACCAACCATACCAACAGAAACAATTATATTGGTAGTTTAGATTCTAAATTTTAAAGCGGGCGATGGGACTCGAACCCACGACGTTCACCATGGGAAGATGACATTCTACCACTGAATTACGCCCGCGAATTGCTGCCATAAACTTAAGGCTGATGTAAATTATACCACTATTTACAGATGTTTTCAATTGGCTAAAACATATACTGTTTTGGCAACTGCTGATCTATAAGTCCTGTGGCTGTTCAGATTGAAAATCTTTTTAGCTAGCTAATGACGGCACTTACTACTATCTTTAGCTAAAGAACAATATCCTCACCTCGTTCAGTGAAGCGAACCTCTTTAATATTCCATTGACTATTGCTCGTTAAGGTTTTGCGGAGACTGCCAAATAGAGCAAACTGTTCACAGCTAGAAAGAGAAGCTATTTGCCGCTTTGACTCCGGAGATATTCGGAGATCAACTGTAGCAACGCCATTTTTGATATTGACGCGATATCCAGACAAGCTAAAGTCGCTTGTATCTCGTTTTTCTAAAATCTTACTTACTACGTTTGTAACTGGTTCTTCGGCTGGTACTGAAACTTTTTCAGGAATGAATTCTTGACACTGGGTATCACTTGTGTATAGCGTGACATTAGTAGTTTTGCTAGTGACAGGTTTAGGAATTGATGAGGAAGGCGTATTTTCTTTAGGAGATGCTTGATTAGGAGATTTTTCTCTCAACTGAGCTACGCTAGGAATTTGGCTAGAAGTCTGAGAAGATACGGTATTCGTTGGTGTTGTTGTAGAGTATGGCGTTGGACTGTCAATTTTACGAGCGGTGGGGTTAGAATTACAACTGCTGAGACTGACAACCATTGTCACAAAAATCAGTGGTAAAAAATATCTTTTAGTTGTGTTCATAATTTTGCTCATAAGTGATGTTGTTGCTATCAATTTCAGTGTTGCTGGTATTAATTCCGTATAAATTTATGAATCTTCAGCCAGTCTATAAAGTGTCAACCCAAAATCTGTTAAAGTCGAGGGTTACACTATACACCAAAATTACAACATCTGCTTTTCAATGAGCGATGTCTGACGATAAGCCCCTCCGCGTCTACGCTAATCCCAAAAAGCTTGATTAGAGAAGCAAGAGTGCAGCAAAGAAAGATATATAGAATTTGCTCTATTTATCTGAAAATAGCTGTAGGTTTGAGCAGATTACGCACACTCTGTTGTATATCTTCTTGTTTAACTAGAGATTCGCCAAGTATAACGGCATGTGTACCAGCTTCAGCTACAAGGGATAAATCAGCAGGTGTATACAAGCCAGACTCACTAACAACGATAATACCCAAGCTTTGTAGTTGCGATCGCCTAGCTGCTAGTAGTTGCTTAGTTGTGTCAATATTGATGCTAAAATCTTCTAGACTTTGATTGTTAATTCCTATTAGGCGTACATCATCAAGCTTTAACACCCGATCTAGTTCTGCTAAAGTATGGACTTCTATCAAAGCATTCATTCCCAAATAGTGAATCACTCGCAAAAAGTTTTGAAGTTCCTTATCTGAGAGAATTGCCGCAATCAATAGTACTGCATCTGCGCCTGCTGCCCGTGCTAAATAAATTTGGCAGGGATCTAAAATGAACTCCTTGCACAGTAGAGGCAATTTTACCCGGTAGCGGATGGTGCGTAAATTTTCAAAGCTGCCATAAAAGAACTTCTGATCGGTGAAGACAGAGATACAAGTTGCGCCACCACGTTCATAAGCTTTAGCGATCGCTACTGAGTCCAAGTCTGCTTTAATAATTCCATGAATTAGGGATGCTTTTTTCACCTCTGCAATAATAGAAGGTTGGTAATGACTCTGTTGCAAAGCAGAGATAAAATCTCGCACAGTCGGCGTAGCAGCTAACTGGCGTTGCAAAGAAGCCAAAGACATCTCTTGCTGGATTTGTGCAACTTCATGCTTTTTCTGCCATATAATCTCTTTCAGAGTAGGTTGCAAATAATTATTAGGGGTAGTAACTGGGTAAGTCATAATTGCTAAGGATGGCGTGACCAAAAAAGTATGAATTATAAAATTTCAGGCTATCTAACAGATATTCTTCTTAATTGGCCTTTGAGAAAATGCCTTTAACAAATATATATCTGTAAATAACCGGACATTTAAAGTTTTCAGTCTTCATCCTTGCCTCGTGGAACTTTGTGGTCAATTTCCTTGAAATAGCCTCAATTTCTGACATTCATTTATACTAATCTTTCTATCTTGATTATTTTTATTTTCAAAGATGAAGCCAGGTCGATTTTAGGCTTAACGCTTCTACAGCCTTAGTATCAGTTGTATCTTGTTTTGAACTTTCGACTAAGCAGTTATTTTTGAGCAGTCGAATGTAGGTGCGGTAAGGTATATAGTCTATGGGATTGTACCCAGCAAAACGCAGAATTAAAACACATGCCCAGGAATATTTCCCAGCAATAATCGCTTTGAGAATTTGCTCAATTTGTTCATTGTTGATTTTTTTAACCGTTTCTGTTTGATAATCAGTGAGATTTTGAGTCATAAAATACGCTCTTGCATGTAAATAAAACTTGTTTTGTATTTGGCAACATTTATCTTATTTTTACTTTCTCCAATCCAGCAAGTTATCTAGCTTTGATGTCTGCCCATCTATTACAATAAATACCAGCCGGACTTATTCTAAAAATGATTAACTATTATAAATGTTTAATATTTGACTCTACGAATCACATCATTTGCTACAATTTCTTCAAGAGCATTGTCCATATCTGAAATAACAAGATTACAAAATAATGCTTAAGTTAAATTAAATAAAGTTAATAACTATTACAACTTTATATTGAAAGTAGGGGCGGGATTAACCAGGATCATAAAATATCTTGTTAAACCCGCTCTTACAGATAAACCGTATTGCAGAAGCTGCTTCTTCGTTAAGCTTACTCAATCTTTAGCAAAGGAGTATATGAACGATTTTTTGATAGATATGTCTATTTTTTCGCTTTTGAAATCTTATTTATTTTCATTAGCGTCAAACCAACTTAGACTTTGGAAAGGTGATATGGAATTTATTAAGTTTTATATATGTAGTAAAGAGATGTGATTTTATTGAACTTCTCTTGCAATGTCCTCAAATTAGACCTTTCAGAAGGTATAAGTACCAAAAAAATCATAAATTGTATTTATCAATACATCCTTACTTAATATTTCCTATTTCTTTTGGAATATTTGTAAGCTATAAGTGCATGAGCGATAAAAATAATTTACTCCTTGTGACAGATGACAAGCTGTCCAATCATGTTATTAGATACCTAAGTGAGCAAATTTAGGGTCAGTTAAATTAATGAGCAATAATTTACTTATTAAAACTATAAATCTTAGAACAAATATATCTAAATTAGAATTGACAAAATTATTTTATTATGCACTAAAGTTTTTGGCTTATGGTTTTTATCTTGATTGCATAACAGTTATAAATGATTAGCTAAAATCAAAATTAGCATAGAGTTTTGCAGCATATTACTTATTGCATTTTTGGATATAACTTTAAAAGAGATGATCAAAATCTTTCTCAGAGATAAATTGCTGAAGATGGCTAAAAACTGCATTATTGTTATATCTAATGGGTTGAAGTCAGTTATGTATATCTATGTGAATTAAGTTAAAGCATAAACATCAGATATTGCCCTTAATTTTATTAATATAGTCAAAAGGATAAAAAAGGTAGTTTTTTGATATTGTAATTTTGACTATATCAAGTCTTATATATTTGGTTTTAATTTATAAAAAATAATTATCTGTCAGTAAGAATAAACACTATTTTACTCTTCTAATATTGAATGAACACTAAGATAGTGCTTACTTATGTATCTAGCAATAATATCTTTATATTACCAATATAAAAATTTCTCTTTTTATTGTTAAAATTATCTTTAAAAGCATTAAATAACTTCTGATTCTTTTGAATTCCATTTCTTTATAAATAGCCAATAGCACCATGATGATTTTAGAAATTTATGATTAGCAACTCATCAATGGCTATAGCACTGACTTATTTAACCGAGTGACTAGGGATATTGATTCTGGCCTTTATTACGTTAGTTCAATCTAACTCTTCATTGGTGCTATAGCCAGAATTAGAGATTTGCTGGTTTCCTAATGGTAGTGTTCTGAGTTGTTAATTAATAATCATTTTCAACTCAACACACATAACTTTTTTAACAAATGACTCGGCATAAAATTTGGTCATCATTCCCTGCCACAAAAATCCTAGTGATGGAAAAATGAGATACGAATCGTCGAAAAAAATTCTTGTAATTGAAGATGATGCTGTTACTCGCAATCTCTTCTTAGAGGTTCTTGAGGCTCAAGGTTTTGACACCATAGGTGCTGAAGATGGAGTAGCTGGTATCCAGAAAGCACAACAGCATTTACCCGACTTAGTGATTTGCGATATTCAAATGCCAGATATGGATGGCTACACCGTTTTGGCTAGGTTGCGCCAAGATCCTCACACAGCAATTATTCCTTTCATTTTTTTGACTGGGAGTAAGTAAGCCGTGGGAAAAATTTATAAGTATGTAACAAAAAATTAAGCAGAAGAATTGGAGTTAAATCTTATACGCTGTGTACTATATTTTCCCTTCTCTG
>NZ_JACJSH010000079.1:0-26350 GCF_014698055.1 Nostoc sp. FACHB-133 | reverse complement strand
ATGGATTTACGAATGCCCAAAATGGGAGGTGTTGAAGCCATTATGGCGATTTGTGCTGAATTTAAGCAGGCTCGGATTGCGGTACTCACAACCTACGATGGCGATGAAGATATCTATCGCGGTTTACAGGCGGGCGCTCAAGGCTATTTGCTTAAGGATTCTAAACTTGGCGAGCTTTTGAATGCGATTCGCGCCATTCATAATGGTCAGAAATACATTCCGCCAGAAGTGGGCGCAAAATTATTCCAGCGAATGAGCAATCCAGAACTCAGTGAACGAGAGTTGGAAGTGCTGCGTTTGATGGCACAAGGAATGGGTAATCAAGAAATTGGGACTGCTTTGATTATTGGTGAAAGTACCGTCAAATCGCATGTAAATCGGATTTTGAGCAAACTGGGTGTGAGCGATCGCACACAAGCCGTGATTACTGCTGTTAAGCGTGGGATTGTCAGTTTGTAAGCTGTACTAAAGTTGGTATTTGTGCTGAATTTAAGCAGGCTCGGATTGCGGTACTCACAACCTACGATGGCGATGAAGATATCTATCGCGGTTTACAGGCGGGCGCTCAAGGCTATTTGCTTAAGGATTCTAAACTTGGCGAGCTTTTGAATGCGATTCGCGCCATTCATAATGGTCAGAAATACATTCCGCCAGAAGTGGGCGCAAAATTATTCCAGCGAATGAGCAATCCAGAACTCAGTGAACGAGAGTTGGAAGTGCTGCGTTTGATGGCACAAGGAATGGGTAATCAAGAAATTGGGACTGCTTTGATTATTGGTGAAAGTACCGTCAAATCGCATGTAAATCGGATTTTGAGCAAACTGGGTGTGAGCGATCGCACACAAGCCGTGATTACTGCTGTTAAGCGTGGGATTGTCAGTTTGTAAGCTGTACTAAAGTTGGTATCCAAATTCCAACTTTAGTTGGAGACAACCTTCCACTGCGAGATGGACGGGTTCATCCATCACTCGATTGTACAAAAATATCAACCCAGAGTGGACGACAAAAGAGGGTCAATTCTCTATATTAAATCCATAGCAACGTTAACGCAGTTGGGTTGTAAGGCTTAAGTTTGCTTAATACAAACCGAAACATGACTTACGACCGCGATCATTATTCTTTATTCGTTCTGCCTTCAACCCAGGATCATATTCAAGGTGTACTGAATGCTGCTGTAGTCTTCGTCATGTATGGAGATTATGAATGTTTTCAAAGTGCCAACGTCTATCGATTGATTAAAGTTGCTCAACAGCAATTGAAGGTTTCGTTTGGAGAAAACAATTTAGGTTTTATCTTCCGTCATTTTCCTGAAGTACAGATTCATCCACATGCTCAACGAGCTGCGGAAGCTGCGGAAGCCGCTGCGGCTCAAGGGCAGTTTTGGCAAATGCATGAGATATTGTTCATTCATCAACAAGAGTTAGAAAATGGCTATCTAGTAGAGTATGCCAATCGTTTAGGACTTGATATTTCTCAATTTTTGCAGGATTTATCCAGGGGAACGTATGTCGATCGGATCAATGCAGATATCGAAGGTGGACTGCGAAGTGGAGTGGAGGCTGCGCCCGCTTTGTTTATTAATGGAATTCGCTATCTTGAACGCTGGACTGTTGAGCAGATAATGGCAGCTATTGTTGCTGCAAATGATTAACGACAAGAACCAGAGATTTCAGCAATTTAGCAAGAATACAGAGGCGATCGCAATGATAGTTTTTACATGGAAAAAAGTTCAAAGATTGTTACTGTGGTTACTTGCATTAAGTGCTGTCGTTGGGATATTAATGCATCCAACATCAGCCACCGCCAAGGAATTACCTCAAGCCTACAACTCTAAACCTGCGCTCGTTCTCGGTCATAGGGCTTTTGCTGACGGTACATCAAAATCATTTTGGCTTCTTAATAACTACCTTACCATCGTCGCCGATCACACCACAACTGATGGTAAATATGACCTGGTTGAGGGCTATTTCCCTCCTGGTGCCCAGACTCCACCCCATCGCCATACACGCTATTCAGAACAACTTTATGTGTTGGAAGGAGAGTTCACTGTCTGGGTTGGTAAGAATAAGGTTGTGCTAGGCGCAGGTGAAAGTGCCTTCATTCCGATGGGCACACCCCATGTTGTCGCTGCACTCAGTGACCAGCCAGCTCGCGGGTTAGTCGTTGCTTCGCCCAGTTCCTTTGCTCACTTTGTTGAAGCAACAGGGACGCTAAACCAGAATGAGGCACCTGACATGGAATTGTTGAATCGCATCTCTAGCGAAATTGGCGACGAAATTCTGGGTGCGCCCGGAGATCTCCCTTAGAGAAGACGTTTTTCTTTCTTCTTCCACTCTTTGTAATGATTAAGCTTTTTGATGCTTATCTTAAGAAGTATTTCAGCGGGAAGTATTTCATAACTTCTATACGGACGACCAGAATCAGAGATTTTAGCAATTTAGCAAGAATACAGAGGCGATCGCAATGATGCTTTTTAGATGGAAAAAAGTTCAAAAATTGTTGCTGTGGTTATTTGCATTAAGTGTTGTCGTTGGAATATCAATGCATCCAACATCAGCCACCTCCAAGGAATTACCTCAAGCGTCCAACTCTAAACCTGCGATCGTTCTCGTTCATGGGGCTTTTGCTGACGGTACATCATGGCAACACGTTATTCCATTGTTAGAGCAGGATGGCTACAGAGTGACTGCTGTGCAGATTCCGCTCACCTCGCTTGCTGATGATGTGGCAACGACGAAGCGGGTGATTGAGAATCAGAAGGGTTCTGTTGTAGTAGTTGGACATTCCTATGGTGGAAATGTAATCACGGGTGCGGCGGCTGGCAATCCACAGGTGAAAGCTCTGGTTTATGTTAATGCTTTCGCACCAGATGTCGGTGAAAAGACAAGTGATTTGAATAAAAGGTACGCAGCACCTCCGATTAGTACGGCAATTGTGTCTGATGCTGCAAACTTTCTCTATGTTGATCGCGGGAAGTTTCACGAATTTTTTGCCCAAGACGTATCAAAGGCTGAGGCGCGAGTGATGGCAGCAACCCAAAAACCGATCGCCAGTGCCGCGTTTGAGCAATCAGTGAGTGAAATCGCCTGGAAAACGATTCCTTCCTGGTTTATCGTGACTCAAAGCGATCGCGCTATCAACCCTGAACTTCAACGATTTATGGCTAAACGGATTAATGCTAAGACAACCGAAGTTAACTCCAGCCATGTTCCTTTTATCTCTCATCCAAAAGAAGTTACCAAAGTGATTGAAGCAGCCAGCACTGCTGTGAAGTAATCGCAATTTTAAGAGAAGCAGTTTCTCGGTACATACAAATAGAACAGACCTAATTATGACTCTAGGAGATGCGATCGTGCCGACTCAAAATACAAGTATCACTGAAGTCAATGGCAGTCAACCCTTACTGCATCAACATGGATATGAAATTCAGCAGTATGGTACTCTTCGTGATTTGCCAATTGTTCTCAAACCCGATACCCGCAGCGAAAGCTGTGTTTTAGTCAATCAAATTTTGGCAGATACGATTATTCTCTATCACCTTTACAAGAAACATCACTGGTTGATGCGCGGACATACGTTTTATCAACTGCATCTGTTGCTCGACAAACACGCTAGCGAACAAATTGAGTTAATTGATGCACTGGGTGAACGAGTACAAACACTGGGAGGCGTGGCGTAGACGCTTTGCGGCTTGTCGCCAGACATCGCTGACCCGCGTCATGTAGCAGAAGTCACTAAGATTGAGCGTCCGCCCAACGGCGTTGAGGAAGTACCTGTGATGTTGTCGCGGTTACTAGAAGCCCACGAATTGATCGTTGGGGAATTGAGAGTGGCGATCGATAAAACGGCAGCAAATCAAGATAGCGGCACAAATGATTTGTTGGTGAGTCAAGTCCTGCGAACGAATGAGACGCAAGTTTGGTTTCTAGCAGAACATTTGGTAGATACACCCCTGGTACACAGCTAGCTTCGATTATTCAGGAATTCTTCTCAACAGGAGCAAACTCATGACACAATCTTTCTGGATTACTGGCTCTCGCGTTACCATCCATGCCGATCACACGACAACTGGTGGTCAGTACGACCTAATTGAGGGTTACAACTCTCCAGGTACACAAACACCCCTCCATCGCCATACACACTATTCCGAACAACTTTATGTGCTGGAAGGAGAGTTAACTGTCTGGGCGGGTAAGGACAAGGTGGTGCTAACCCCTGGTGAAAGCTATTTGATTCCTCCTGGTACACCTCATGTGGCCGCCACACTCGGTGATAAACCATCGCGTTCATTAGTCGTTGCTGCACCCAGCGGTTTTGCTCGGCTGATCGAAGCAGTGGGAACGCAAGATGAGACAGAACCGACAGACCTGGCGCTATTTGAACGAATGGCTGCGGAGAACGGTGATGAATTGCTGGGTCCGCCCGGAACCCTACCCTCTTAGGTATTATGACCAGTAACACTATGATCGATATTCAGAAGAGTTGGACTCAAGCTTTTGCCGATCAGTCAGAAAGCTCATTTGCAGACACTTTTGCTGATAACGTCGTACTTGAAGCCAGCGTGCTAGTTCGTCCAATCGAGGGGCGAGATTGTGTGAAAAGTATCATGGCTACTGCCAGCAAAGTTTACGAGGCGCTCACCTTCACTCGCCAAGTTGAGAGCGATCAGCAAACATATCTGGAGTGGGATGCGAAAGCTTTCGGCGGACAGACTCTTTCTGGTGTAACAATCCTTACCAAGAACCCGGACGGTCTGATTGTCCATATTGCAATTCATCATCGCCCCCTCAGTGCCGTACTCCGTTTCTCTATCGAGCTACGTGACCGTCTGAAGAGCAAGATCAAGGTGGACTATTTCTACGCAGGAAAGTAGGGCTACTTCTGTTCATCCCTAGTTCCATCAATCCGTTGCAGGCAGCAAAGGAGAGTTTCGTGATGCAATATGACTACATTGTAATTGGTGCAGGGTCAGCAGGCTGCGTGGTTGCTAACCGTCTAACAGAAAACGGTGACACAACCGTGTTATTACTCGAAGCTGGCAACCCAGATACTAAACCGGAGATTCACATCCCGTCGGAATGCCTCAGCTTACTAGGCTCCGAAGTTGACTGGGCATACTTCTCAGAGCCAGAACCATACCTCAATGATCGCAAAATCTTTTGTCCCCGTGGAAAAGTCTTGGGTGGTAGCAGTTCGATTAATATCATGATTTATCTGCGGGGTAATTCTCACGATTATGACCATTGGCAGTCATTGGGTAATCCCGGTTGGTCGTACCTTGATGTTTTGCCCTACTTCAAGAAATCAGAACACTTTTCACGAGGCGCGTCTGAATTTCACGGGGTCGATGGAGAGTTAAGCGTCACCGATCTGATTGCGCCTGCTGTGGTATCCCAACGTTTTGTAGACGCAGCAGTGGAACTAGGATATGACCACAATCCCGATCCCAATGGAATGCAGCAGTCAGGAGCAGGACTCTATCAGTTGACGATCAAGGATGGTAAGCGCCACAGCGCGGCCGCTGCCTTCTTGCTACCCATTTTCCAGCGTCCCAATTTGACTGTAACCACAGGAGCGTTGGTAACTCGCTTGTTGTTTGAGGGTACCCGCACTATTGGGGTAGAATACCTGCACGAGGACATGCTGCACCAGGTTAGGGTAAACTCCGAAGTGATTTTAAGCGCTGGCACGTTCGATTCGCCCAAGCTGCTGATGCTTTCCGGTATTGGTGATGCAAAACACCTGCAAACTTTGGGAATTCCGGTAGTGGCTGATTTGCCGGGTGTCGGTCAAAATCTCCAAGACCACCCTGTTGTGTCCGTGGCACACGAGGCAACTCAGGATTTACACACGGCAAGCAGCAGTAGTGTCGCTGAAGCTAGCTTGTTTTTGCATACTCCGGGTAATCTGGATGCCGCGCCAGATTTACAGTTTCTCTTCGGCCCGGTTGTGTTGGCACCGCCTGGTTATGCCCACTCTGGTTTAGGATTTACAAGTTTCGTCTGTTTAACTCATCCTCAAAACATTGGTAGTGTTAGTTTGCGTTCCCCCGACCCCAAAGACACACCGATGATTCAAATGAACTTTCTCCAAAGTGAAACTGATGTGCAAAAGTTAGTTGTCGGGGTTAAATTACTCCGTAACTTGTTCGGTGCAAGTGCTTTGGATGAGTTTCGCGGTAAGGAGATTGCTCCAGGTGCTGACAAGCAGAGTGATGCAGCACTAGAAGCTTACATTCGGGACACTTGCAGCACTGTGTGGCATCCGGTTGGCACTTGCAAAATGGGCATTGACCCAATGGCAGTGGTCGATCCTGAGTTGCGGGTACATGGGGTTGAGGGATTGCGAGTTGTTGATGCTTCCATCATGCCAACAATCACCACGGGAAATACGAACGCACCCACCATAATGATTGGTGAAAAAGCAGCAGATTTAATTAAAGCAAGTTGCACTCGACAAACTCTTCTCGTTAAGCACAAAGTACAAAATCCAGCCAACTCAACTTATCTAGAAGTCAGCGATCGCTCCTAACATCTATAAAGGAACACGCAATGGCACGAATTACCACACCATTTGGACGGCACTCTACCGCCTCTGAGGTAGCACAGGGAATCGATCTTTCTGGCAAACGGGCGATCATCACGGGAGCAGCATCAGGTATCGGTGTAGAAACAGCGCGGGCGTTGGCTCACGCTGGAGCCGAAGTTACGTTGGTTGTGCGTAACGTCGATGCTGGGGCAAAGACGGCGGCTGACATCACTGCTATCACTGGGAATCAAAATATTCACGTCGCCGAACTTGACCTGACCGACCGAGGAGCGATCGCTAAATTCATTGCCGCGTGGAATGAACCACTACATATCCTCGTCAACAACGCAGGGGTAATGGCATTGCCTGAACAGCACACACCCGAAGGCTGGGAGATGCAGTTTGCCACCAACCACCTCGGACACTTCGCTCTAACACTCGGACTCCACGATGCTCTGGCGGCGGACGGTGCTGCGCGCATCGTGTCTGTCAGTTCTAGCGCCCACATGCTCTCGCCGATTGTATTCGATGATATCCACTTCGCGTTCCGTCCCTACGATCCGTGGTTGGCATACGGGCAGTCCAAGACAGCGAACGTACTCTTCGCTGTCGCTGCTACTGGGCGCTGGTTCAGGGATGGCATTACTGCCAATGTTTTGATGCCTGGGGCGATCACCACCAATCTCCAACGCCACGTTGGTGGTATCCAGACCCCACCGGATCTGCGGAAGACACCGGAACAGGGTGCTGCCACCTCTGTTCTCCTGGCAACCTCCCCCTTGCTGGAGGGCATTGGTGGTCGCTACTTCGAGGACTGTAACGAAGCTACAATTCAGAATCGGCGAACCGGAGACATGAGTGGTGTTGCTCCCTACGCCCTCGACACTAACAACGCCGATCGTCTTTGGGAGGAATCGTTGTGTCTGCTCGCTTGATCTGGAGTTTTTGAGGAGGAAAATCGCGATCGCGACAATAAAGCCATTTTCTCAAGCAGGAGTCATTGCACAAGTAAACAATGATTAAGGAGAACAACAATGACTAGTAAAGAATTACCTCGCGTATGGCTGATTACGGGTAGCTCAACGGGTTTCGGTCGCGCTTTAGCCGAAGCAGCCTTGGCTCAAGGCGATCGCGTCATTGCCACTGCTCGCAATCTCAGCAAAATTCAAGATATGGAGGACAAATATCCGCAGACTGCTTCATCAGTTTACTTAGATGTGACCGATCGAGCAAGCATTGAAACTGCTGTGCAAACTGGTTTAGAGGTTTTCAGAAGAATTGATGTGGTTGTAAACAACGCAGGTTATGCATTGCTGGGTGCTGTTGAGGAAGTGAGCGATCGGCAAATCCGCGACCAAGATGATTTTCAGAGTTCATAACACCCGCTATACCGCTTGAAAACTGGTCTATTACTTAAAAGGAAAGCTCAAAACTATGAATTCACAAGCAGCTCAAACCACCACTACTGCTGACGAGTCGGCAATCCGTGCTTTCCCGCACCAGATAATTGATGCTTGGAATCGAGATAGCGGCGAAGGCTTCGCTGCCCCGTTCAGCGAAACTGCCGATTTTATCACGTTCGAGGGTACGCATCTCAAGGGTCGAAAAGAAATCGCTGCATTTCATCAACAATTGTTCGACACAGTTGTTAAAGGAACACGCCTAGAGGGTGAGGTGGATTTTATCCGCTTCGTGAACTCGCAACTCGCGCTCATGCTCTTAGTTATCAGGGTAATACTGCCCGGACAAACCGAAGCTTCACCGTCACGAAATTTCCTGCCGCTATACGTCATAACGAAAGGCGACGAAGGTTGGCAGATCGAAGGGTTACTCAATACCCGGAAGTTAACGCTAGAACGTCAATTCTTCTTAGACGACTTTGACTCACTGAGTGCAGAGGCTCAACGTCAAGTGACCGACCTCGTTGCAGGTCTCAAGCAGCATGAACAGGGTGTAGGGGATAGGGTGTAGGGTGTAGGGGAACCCCATATTTAAAAGTAGGGGTTTCAAATAAGGACGCTGCATTTATCGACGGCAGTCGCTCATGGGGAGCCACTCCGTTGTGGGGGTTCCCCCCGTTGTTCGCTCTTAGCGTTCCCGCAGGGTAGGAAGTGGCGTGGAAACCCCCATCGCTCTTAGCGTCTCCCCTGGGGAGAAGACCGCGCTGCCTCCACTACGTGTCTCGAAATACATTTTTATCTGATTTTCATACTTAAAAGTAGGGGCTTGTAACTCATGAAAAAACTAGAAGGAAAAATCGCCCTTGTCACGGGTGGCAACAGTGGTATCGGTCTTGCCACAGCCAAACAGTTTGTTGCTGAAGGTGCCTATGTCTACATCACAGGTCGTCGCCAAGTCGAACTGGATGCTGCTGTGGAAGCCATTGGTAAAAATGTTACGGCTGTGCAGAGCGATGTTTCTAATCTGGCAGACCTAGATCGTCTGTTTGCCACCATTAAGCAAGAGCAAGGACACATCGATATCATTTTCGCTAATGCTGGCGGTGGACAAATTGCCCCACTTGGAGCAATCACTGAGGAACACTTTGACAAAACATTCAACGTAAACGTCAAAGGTTTGCTGTTCACTGTACAAAAGGCACTGCCACTGTTACCAGAGGGCGCTTCTATTATTTTGAATGCTTCGATTACTTCTATAAAAGGTACGCCAGCTTTCAGTGTTTACAGCGCTACTAAAGCCGCCGTGAGGTCATTTGCTCGGAATTGGATACTCGACCTCAGAGAACGCAAGATCCGAGTGAATGCCATTAGCCCTGGTGTGGTTCCGACTCCTGGTTACGATCATTTGGGACTGAATGACCAGCAGGTGCAGGAATTTGTGGACAGCCAAGCCAGCACCATCCCACTGGGACGAGTCGGCAAACCCGATGAGATTGCCAAAGCCGTTGTTTTTCTGGCTTCAGATGACAGCAGCTTTGTGAACGGCATCGAGTTATTTGTTGATGGCGGTATGGCACAGATTTGAAGTCCAAAAGAAGTTAAAAATGAAGCTGATCTCTGTTAATGTTGGCCTGCCGCGTGAAGTGACCTGGAAAGGAAAACCCGTCCGCACTGGAATTTTCAAAGAGCCAGTTAATGCGAGAGTGATGGTGCGTGAACTCAATTTAGATGGCGATCGCCAAGCGGATCTCACGGTTCATGGCGGAGTTGACAAAGCCGTTTATGTCTATCCTTTTGAGCATTACGACTACTGGCGAGATGAATTGCCTGATACAGAGTTAACGCCAGGAATCTTTGGTGAAAATTTCACAGTTACAGGATTTAAAGAAGAGGAAATTAACATTGGCGATCGCTTCAAAATTGGCAGTGCTGAATTAATGGTGACTCAACCGCGCTTACCCTGCTACAAACTGGGGATTCGCTTTGGGCGAGCGGATATGGTGAAACGATTTCTCGCCAGTCGTCGCACCGGATTTTACTTTCGGGTTTTGCAAGAGGGCGAAGTGGTCGCTGGAGACACTTTAGAGTTGATGAGTCGAGATACCAACAATATTACTGTTGCTGATATCACTCAGCTTTATGTTCGTGAGCGAAACAATCCAGAGTTACTGCATCGTGCTGCTCAACTTGAAGCCTTACCCGAAAGCTGGCGGGACTACTTTCAAGAGCAAATCCGTCAACGCTCTTCGGGCGGGGAAAAGGGTAAAGGGGAAAGGGAACCCCATAACTAAAGTTAGGGGCTTGATACGAGGACGCTGTATTTCTCGTACTACGTATCTGGAAATACATCTTTTTTCCTTCTCCATGTTTAAAAACAGGGGCTTGCGCCCTTTCCCCCTTGCCCTTTCCCCTTTCCCCCTCTTCGGTCGTCAGGATGTGAGATAGATCAACCTGTCGTAAAACGTCATCATGTCACTTTTATCACTTACAAGGAGTAATCCCATGACTACATATCACACAGTTGCGATCGATGGTTTAGATATCTTTTACCGTGAAGCTGGTTCTCGCGATAATCCGACGATTCTGCTATTGCATGGCTTTCCAACCTCGTCCCACATGTTCCGCAATCTTATACCTGCCCTCGCTGATAAATTCCATCTCGTTGCTCCTGACTACCCTGGTTACGGCAACAGTTCGATGCCAAGTGTAAATGAATTTGACTACACGTTCGATCGCTTGGCTGAGATTGTAGAAAAATTCATTGCTGCGATCGCTCTCAAAAAGTACAGCCTTTATGTGATGGATTATGGTGCGCCGATAGGCTATCGGATTGCCGCTAAATATCCTGAGCGCGTGCAATCTCTGATTGTTCAAAATGGCAATGCTTACGAAGAAGGTCTGCGCGAATTTTGGGAACCAATTAAGGCATACTGGCAAGAGCGATTGCCTGAGAATGCTGAAAAGCTCAAATATCTTGTCACTCTAGAAGCAACAAAGTGGCAATATACCAATGGTGTTTGCAATCTAGAAGCAATTAGTCCCGATACCTGGACGGTGGATCAACATTTCCTTGATCGCCCCGGAAACGAAGAGATTCAACTAGCGCTGTTTTATAGCTATGGTACTAATCCACCGCTCTATCCCCAATGGCAAGAGTATTTCCGCCAGTATCAACCCCCTACCCTGATTGTTTGGGGTAAGAACGACTACATCTTTCCTGCTGACGGTGCTTATCCCTACCAGCGTGACTTGAAAGACGTTGAGTTCCATCTACTCGATACCGGACATTTTGCCCTGGAAGAAGAAGGAGATGCGATCGCAAACTATATCGATCAATTTCTCACATCACGACTGCAATCCGTTCTCACCTAACCGATGGAAATGATAGATCATCCCAGCATGGCTAATGCTCAAGTATAAACTTTTGAATAACAATACCTTCGCCAAAAAAGAGTATGAACAGAGAGGACTGATGTAGGAAAGATCGGCTGGAGTCGTCAAAAAATGACCAAATAAAAAATACCTACCTTTGTAAGGGCTTTTATTGAAAAATTAAGGAGGATTGGTCATGGCAGCAATCGATACAGCACCGTTAGAAAACAGCCTGGGATTTCTAGCTTTAGGAGCTTATATTCTCACCTTAATGCCCACGAATCTCAGAATCATTTTTCCTCAAACTAAACAAACGAACCTTCCCAAATGGCTGCTAAAATATCGACGACTTATCGGTATTCTGGCTTTCTGCTTGGCTTTGCTTCACGCTTTCTTCTTAGTAAAAAAGAGAGACCTTGATTTTTTAGATCCCAATACCTATTGGATTTATATCCAAGGTGTATCTACCTTTATAATTTTTACTCTACTGGCAATTACTTCTAATGACTGGAGTGTCAAAAAACTGAAAAAAAATTGGAGGCGATTACATACACTGACTTACTTAGCTATGTTCCTGCTCACTTGGCACATTTGGGACAAAATGTTAGAGCATTGGAGCTATTTAACCCCGATTGGGCTAGTAGGGATTGTCATGACAACCCTTTTATTTCTGATGCGATGCTGGATTGAACATCGGAATAAACAACAAAAAACCAAAGGAAAAGCGTTCTCATCTCAAATTCCAGAAAAAATTACTCTATAGTACCGCTAGTCTCCGACACCGTTACGCAGTGGGTGCAAGCCAGATTGTTCTCCCACTCGCACAAGGAATGTCCTGTTATGAGATCGAAACAAACTACCTGGAAATCTTCAGCAGCATTGGCAGTCAGTACCCTAACAATCTTCGTTAGTAGTAGCAGTTGTACTACCCTATTGTCTTCCTTCCGAAACGCTAGTGTTGCTACTACCTCTGTTGCAACCACTCAACCCTTACGTTCTATCCCAGGAAATTCAACTTGGGTTTACGCGATCGCAATCAGCCCTGATGGACGCTTCCTCACCAGTGGCAGTTACGATAAAAAAATTCAAATTTGGGATCTGCCTAGTAGTTCGCCAAGCGAACTTGGCGGGGTAAAGGGCAAGGGGGAAGGGGGAAAGGGTTTAAATCCCTTACCCTTTTCCCTTTCCCCTTTCCCCAGCCCTCACCCAGCATTTTTGGGTTGGCAGACTACTAGTAACACCTTACTCTCTACTTTAGAAGGACACGGCGATGCAGTGGTAAGCCTTGCCATCAGTCCAGATAGCAAGCTGCTCGCTAGTGGCAGTTGGGATAACCGGATTAAACTCTGGAATTTAGAGACGGGGCAACTGCTTCGTACCCTAGATGGCCATACAGATGATGTCGAAGCCGTTGCCATCAGCCCCAACGGAAAGTGGTTAGCCAGTAGTAGTGCTGACACAACCATCCGCATCTGGAACGTGCAGACTGGCGTACAAGTTTATCAGTTATCGGATGGAAAGTGGGTAAGAACTGTTGCTTTTAGTCCGGATGGGCAGACCTTAGCTAGTGGCAATGAGGATGGTACACTCAAAATTTGGCGGCTCATGGATGGTGCTGTTCTAAAAACCCTGAATGCTCATTCACAAGCCTTGCGCTCAGTGACTTTTAGCCCTGATGGACGGACTTTAGCGAGTGGCAGTGCTGATAGGACAGTCAAACTCTGGCAAATGCCCACTGGTAAATTGTTGCACTCCCTAATCGGACATTCAGGAGTTGTGTGGTCAGTGGCTTTCAGTCCCGATGGCAAGAGATTAGCTAGTGGTAGTAACGATAGCACTATCAAGTTATGGGGGTTGCCTGAAGGCAAACTCTTGGAGAATTTGATCGGGCATGAGCGAGGCGTGCGGTCAGTATTTTTCA
Source organism: Nostoc sp. FACHB-133 (assembly GCF_014698055.1). Lineage (NCBI taxonomy): Bacteria > Bacillati > Cyanobacteriota > Cyanophyceae > Nostocales > Nostocaceae > Nostoc > Nostoc sp. FACHB-133. The sequence goes on along the minus strand of NZ_JACJSH010000079.1, from coordinate 13,129 downwards.
GTCCGCATGGAAACATGATAGCCAGCAGCAGTGCCGACAAAACTATCAAACTCTGGTCTCTTCCTAAAGAGTGACAAGAAGCTTTCACAAAAAAGGTCAACTATTTCTGTTGAACAATTTGAATTCACAAGAGTAAACGTATGACCACTCATCGCACAGTATCGATCGATGGTTTCGATATCTTTTATCGTGAATCTGGTTCTCGCGATCGCCCGACGATTCTGCTATTGCATGGCTTTCCAAGCTCGTCCCACATGTTCCGTAATCTCATCCCGGCGTTGGCGGATCAATTCCATCTGATTGCACCTGATTATCCTGGCTTTGGCTATAGTTCCATGCCAACGGTGGATGAGTTTGATTACACCTTCGATCGCCTTGCCGAAGTGATGGCAGGTTTTGTCGATGCGATCGGATTGAAACGCTATAGTCTTTATTTAATGGATTATGGCGCTCCGATTGGCTATCGATTGGCAATACAGTATCCAGAGCAGATTGAGACGCTGATTGTGCAAAATGGTAATGCTTACGAGGAGGGACTCGGTGATTTTTGGAAGCCCATGCGCGCTTTTTGGCAGAATAAGACACCCGAAAATAGCGATCGCGTGCGACAGGCTCTGGCAAGCAAGGGCGCGAAATGGTATTACATTACTGGAGCCAGGAATTTAGAAAACCTCAGTCCCGATACCTGGACTCTGGATCAAGCACTTCTCGATCGCCCTGGCAATATAGATATTCAATTGGCATTAAAATACGACTATCAGTCAAATGTGCGGTTATATCCACAATGGCAAGCTTACTTGCGCCAATATCAACCACCGACGCTAATTGTATGGGGCAAAAATGACCAGGGCTTTTTAGTTGAGGGAGCTTATGCCTACAAACGCGATTTAAAAAACTTGGAGTTTCATTTGTTTGATACGGGGCACTTTGCTCTGGAAGAAGATGGGGATGCGATCGCAGACCATATTCACCGCTTTCTGACCACTCACGTTGTAGAGAACACCAACCTAACCACTAGTAACAAATAGTTTTGACTGGAAAACAATGTCAATAAAAAGTGATTGTCATTCTACAAATACTATTGATTGAGATTAAAAATGAAATTTACGCCCATTTGACTACTCTTTCTCCGTTACAACAGCGTATTCTTGTTTTGCTTGGATTTCCGACATTTACACCCAACTTGGTGGTCAATCTTTTAACCCTGAGTAGCTTTTCTTCTAACTCCCGAAAAAATGCGCGAACCGGGAGTAACCAGTCAGAACTTAATTTGACCGAGCGTTCTTATTCTAATTTTTGGGCTAATTGAACGCTGTTGTATGTACGTGGTTCTTTCTCTAAACATTCTTCTAAGAACACTATGTCAGCTTCCAACCACCTTAATTTTCCTCCCCGCCTTGGTTTAGACCACTGTCACTCTAACCCTAGCTTTTCCCATCTATGCAACACTTCTCGCACAGTTTGTGCAGTCCAATCAATTATCATGATAATTTTGTTTGGGCTTTTTTTCAGTAGTAGAGTAGTCGCTGCCAGCTTCAAATCAGATTTTACTGCCAATAACTTTGGGTTGTTACAATCAGTAAATCCTCAAAGTATCACAAGTGCAGAGCAACAATTACGTGTAGATAAATTACTAAAATTGATCCAGCAGCGATTGCTAATTGCACATGATGTAGCCCGGTGGAAATGGAATCATAAACTTCCTATCGAGGATCGAAAGCGTGAACAAGAGTTATTATTAAAGGCTAGGCAACAAGCAACAATCTATAGCCTAGAGCCTGATATGGTTGCAGCATTTTTTCAAGCACAAATAGAAGCAGGAAAACTTATCCAAGCAGTTGATTTTCAAACCTGGCAAAAGCAAGGAATTAAATCTTTTCCTCACGTGCCAGACTTAAACCAGATATTGCGACCATCTTTAGATAAATTAAACACAGAATTTCTTTTTGCTTTAACAGAACTGACTCAATTTCTAGGTTGTCCGCAGATACAAGAATTAATAAAGTCACGTTCCCAGGTGATTATTCAGGGAGATGGTATTGTCAAGCAAGTGCAGTCTATTGCAATTTCACCCCTACTGCAATTTCAAAACTTCTTCTTGCAGCATTTAAAGAAATCACACTGCTGCTGATTGAGGTAAAAAATGAAGTTTATGCCCATTTAACTGCTCTTTTACCCTTACAGCAGCATATTCTTGTTTTGCTTGGGTTCCCGACTACTATTTATACCCAACTTGGTAGTCAATCTTTTACTCCTGAGTAGACTTTTTTCTAACTCCGAAAAAGTCAGCGAACTGGGAGTTATTAAGCAGCAGTGTTAAATCAATTAACTTAACATATCAACAGATTGTTTACAATTTATTAAAGGAGAATGTGATGGTTGCTCAAGCAAACTCGCAAGCAGCAAAAATTCTTGAAGTTGCCGACGATCCACGTCTTTCCAAAGGAACGAAGGAATTTTTGAAAGTGCTGAATTCAGGGGGTGGGGCACTGGAGAAACTCACTCCACTCGAAGCACGTCAAGTTCTTGTCGATGCACAGGCTTCCGTTCCAGTAGACCTTTCAGGCATTGAAGAGTCCGAAAAGACGATTACTGCTGAGGGTTATTTAATTACACTCAATATTGTACGACCTGAAGGGGTCAAAGGCACATTGCCTGTTTTCATCTTTATTCATGGTGGTGGTTGGGTGCTGGGTGATTACCCAACACACAAGCGCATGGTTCGCGATCTGGTAGTGCTTTCAGGGTTTGCAGGTGTCTTTGTCAACTATACTCGCACGCCAGATGCTCAGTACCCACAGGCAATCAATGAAATTTATGCTGCAACTAAATGGGTTGCCGAGCATGGTGAAGAGATTGGGGTGGATGGCAATAATTTGGCAGTTGTTGGCAACAGTGTCGGCGGTAACATGACAACTGTCACTGCTTTGAAGGCGAAAGAAAAAGGAGGGCCACACATCAAGCTGCAAATCCTGATGTGGCCCATTGTAGATGCTGATTTTGAAACGAATTCTTATCACGAATTTGGCGATCAGCGTTTTTTGACTGTACCAACGATGAAGTGGATGTATGATATGTACATCCCTGACCCAGAAAAGCGCAAAGACATTTATGCTTCTCCCCTACAGGCGACGGTTGAGCAACTCAAAGGCTTGCCTCCGGCGTTAATTGTGGTTGCAGAGAGCGATATTTTGCATGACGAGGGCACAGCCTATGGACGCAAGCTCGATGAAGCTGGTGTCGAGGTAACAACTGTGCAGTACAACGGCATGATTCATGACTTCGGACTACTGAATGGTTTAGCAGAGTTGCCAGAAACCCGTTCTCTATTTGTTCAAGCTGCTGCCCAATTGAAGAAATATCTGCAATAGGATGCGTAGTTTACCGCCGCAGGCATCGTTTCTTGTTATGCCAAAACCTCGGAGGTTTAAGTCTGTAAACAAGACGTTTACCTTCTTGCAAATGAACAAGAATTTAACGAGGATTCAAGGTATGAGACGTAAAACTAAGTTTCTGTACTTTTGGGCTACAGTCGTCGTTACAGTTTTAGCTTTAAAACCAACTCCAAGTGGCGCTCAAACCCACTCAGACACACAAACGGTTGACATTCAGGAGTTAGTCCGGACTCGCTGTGCCACCGATCCACGAAACACCTATCTCGAATGGAGCGGTTCTGTTTATGCGTTTGTTCCTCAAGAACAGCAGCGAAAGTTATTTAGTATCATCGATATGAGTGTTGCACGCTGCTTTCAGAATCAGCAAGGACAATGGTTATTAACATCTCGTGAACTTCAGTACTATTTAGATCCAGAGACGAATCAGGTGCTAAATCGCTGGCAGAATCCCTGGACAGGGGAAGTAGTGCCCGTAGTGCATGTTGCTAATAATCCCGTTCAGAACAACTTAGGACAAGGGAGATTCCCCGCTTTAGCGGCTGGCAGAAATCTCATTCTCCTCACATTGGATGTTCCGCTCACCTATCCTAATGTTCTAGCCAGCGATCCGAAGTTTAAAGACTATAGTTCCGAACCGCTCTATCAAGCTGGGGAATTTTTTAAGTTTGTAGTTCCTAAAGCAAGAGTCGAACAGCCTCACGTTCCTACAGTACTGAATGTTTCAGGCACTTGGAATCGCATTGGTCCTTGGCTACCTTGGATGAAGATGAAAGGGAAACCAGGACAGTTAGTTTACAGCGCTAGTATTCGGAAACTGCAACGATTCGAGGAGCTTTCCTCATTGCTTCAGCAAGAAATTAAATCACGAGTCCCGGTTTATCGCACGGCTCCTACTTGCTATTTAGCTGCAAGTAGCAAAACTTCCTGGACTTACTTTCACGAATACTTTGACAATTATCTTGCTGGCGATCAATTCCCCATTTCTGAGACACAGAGCAACCAACCTTGTCAGCAATAAGCCTGTGCTGCTTCTAGAGATCTCAACTCACTCACGATCTCTACAAAGTTTAGAAGTAGAACCTCTAATTTGAGGTGTCTGAAATTACTTTGTTCTACCGTGCTTTATACCTGCTATGAACAACCCCGAAAATCCTCGACTACCCTTGCCGCCTTTCGATAATGAATCCGCCATACAAAAAGTCCGAATCGCAGAGGATGCTTGGAACACACGTAACCCTGAACTAGTATCACTCGCTTACACGTCGGATAGCATTTGGCGTAACCGCTCAGAATTTCTATCTGGTCGTGAGGCGATCGTCGAGTTCTTGACACGTAAGTGGCTTAAAGAATTGGACTACCGTTTGATCAAAGAACTTTGGGCTTTTCAAGACAACCGCATTGCTGTCCGATTTGCTTACGAATGGCATGATGATTCCGGCAACTGGTTTCGCTCTTACGGCAATGAGAATTGGGAGTTTGACGAACATGGATTCATGCGATGGCGTATTGCTAGCATCAACGATCTGCCCATTCACCACAGCGAACGCAAATACCACTGGATACTAGGTCGTCGTCCTGCCGATCATCCCGGATTGTCCGACCTCAATCTTTGAGAATTGGATGGCACTTGCACTTAACGCAGCCCTGATAAACTTTGGATATATCGCCAATACCGTCTAATTAGTTTTTCAATACTCTTGAACACAATGAAAAGACTACTAAAAATATCCGCATTATTCCTTGCTCTGCCAATTAGTGTATTAACTAATTGTTCCTTAAGAGCTTCTACTGACTCTACTGCTGGCATCGTCTTGAGTACGAAATGCCAGGGTGGTTACAATATCAATATTTGGCGGAATTATACTTCAGGTGAACTGCTCTATCGCGCGACCAATCCCAACGGGAATTTAAGTTTGGGTAAAGGAACTAGCAAAGCGACAGAAGGTGTTCGAGTGTATAAATTTCGGAATGGAATTTATGAATATTGGGTGTGGGATGGCACGTTGAATAACCCACAGTCTGGAACTTTAGAGGTATATAAAAACAACCGTATCTTGATGAAGCAAACTTGTAGAAAAAGTTGAATCCTAAGCACGGGTGTTATGCACTTTTTGGAAAATCAGCTAGGGCAAGCATCTTGAGTTACGCTCGTCAAATACGTTATCGCTAAAACCCTCTTAGTTAGCCAGTTTTTCTAAAATTCATAACACCTTCTAAAAATCGTATTCACCCGATCAAACTCAAAGGATATGGAAGTAAACGCTCAACACTATGACGACATTATTATCGGCGGCGGCAAGGCGGGTAAAACACTTGCACCAGCACTGGTCGCTGACGGACGTAAAACCGCTCTGGTTGAACGCAGTTTAAATATGATTGGTGGCGGGTGCATTAATATTGCCTGCATTCCTACTAAAACTATGGTGGCGAGTGCCAACGTGGCAAACACAGTGCGAAATAGTGCCGTTTATGGGGTTAAAACCAATACACCCATCGTTGATCTAGCAGAGGTAATCAAACGAAAACGAACGGTTGTGCAAGAGATGCGTGAAATGAACTTGCACAATTTAGAAACTGCTTTGGGTCACGAACTGATCATTGGTACAGCCCGCTTTGTTGCTCCCAAAACGATCGCAGTAACGACGACTGAGGGAAACAATCGTTTACTTACTGCCGAACGTTTATTTATTAATACAGGCACACGACCGTTAATTCCATCCATTCCCGGACTCACAGAAGCTGAGTTTTTAACGAGTGAGTCGATTATGGAGCTAGAACACCTGCCTGAACACCTGATCGTTCTCGGTAGTAGTTATATTGGTTTAGAGTTTGCCCAGATGTTTCGGCGCTTTGGCTCTGGCGTTACTGTCATTGGGCAAAGTGAGCAAATCCTGTCACAGCAAGATCCAGATATAGCGATCGCAGTTCAAACATTGCTGGAACAAGATGGTATTGAATTCTTGCTGAAGGCGAAGGTGTTGAGGATCGATCGCACTGATAATCAAACCATACTGCAAATCCAAGTTGGCGATCGTGAAATCACCCTCCAAGGGTCGCATTTGCTCGTCGCCGTTGGTCGTGCGCCCAATACCGATAGCTTAAATTTAGCTGCTACTGGTGTAGCAACTGATACACGCGGGTTTATTCAAGTCAATGATCGCCTGGAGACAAATGTACCCGGAATTTGGGCATTAGGCGATATCAATGGCGGGCCGCAATACACTCATATATCGCTCGATGATTATCGCATTATCAAAGCTAATTTAATTGATGGGGGCAACCGTAGTACACGGGATCGATTGGTTCCATCGTGTCTATTCATCGATCCGGAACTGGCTCATGTGGGTTTGACTGAAACTGAAGCACAGCAACAAGGATATGCTATCCGCGTGGCGAAGGTGGATGCGTCAGTCGTTCCGAGAGCAAGAACACTCGGTCAAACTGATGGACTTCTGAAGGCGATCGTGGATGCAGATACAGGTCGTATTCTAGGGTGTTCCTTGTTGTCTCATGAAGCAGGTGAAATAATTTCGACAGTGCAGATGGTGATGCAAGCTCAGATGCCCTACACCGTTTTGCGCGATGGTATTTTGACTCATCCCACGATGACCGAAGGGTTAAATATATTGTTTTCTAAGTTATAAGGAGACAGTAATTGCAGACTCAAGGATTTACCAAACAAACGACATTTCACTCTTGAAGAGAAAAAAGTAGATATAGCATGATTAGTAAAACATCTAAAGTCGGTATTATTGGTGCAGGTAATGTAGGTGCAGACGTTGCAAATGCTTTAGTTTTACTCGGTAGATGTGTAAGGGTTGTCCTTTTTGACCGAACCTTATCAAAAGCTGAAGGACAAGTCTGGGACATTGAAGACAGCATTCCCCTACTTAAGGAGATGGAAATCATACCATCAAATCAGTATGAAGATTTAGCTGATTCAGATATCATTATTGTCACTGTTGGGGTGAAGCCGAAACTTGGACAGACCCGATTAGATACATTGAGCGACAATGCAGAGATCATCCGTTTGACGATCAAAGAATTGGATCGAGTTGCACCGAATTCAATCGTAATCATTGTTAGCAATCCAGTGGATGTACTCACGCGGATTGCGATCGCTACTTCCACCAGAGCAGAAAATCTAATTTTCGGTTCGGGAACCGTTCTTGATACTGCTAGACTGAGATATCAACTTGGAAAGCAACTGAATGTTGCAAAACAAGACATTCATGCTTATGTGATTGGAGAGCATGGAGACAGTCAATTTGTTGTTTGGTCTAGTGCATTTATTGGGGGAATTCTATTAACTGAATTTCCCCTACCACAAGGAGCAACGCTAGAACAAATTCAGCAAGAGTACGCACAGTTAACTCGTAAACGAGGTCATAATATTTTTGAACGCAAAGGAAATACAAGCTATGGTATATCAACAGTAATTTGTCAGTTAGTTGATACCATCCTGCGAGATGAAAAGCAGATATTTCCAGTATCGGCCAGAGCAGATGCTAACTATGGAGTTGGCAGTGAAGTTGTTCTTGGACTTCCATGTATCATTGGCTCAACAGGTATTGAGCGCCAACTGCTGTTATCAAGAAATGCTCTTGAACAATACTTATTAGAAGAATCAGCCAATAAACTCAATGAAGCCCATAATTTTTTGCATAATTAAAATCAATTGGGTGCGGCTCTTTTCAGCAAAGAACTCTTGCAAAAGTGTTTTGTGGTATGATTAGGGGTTTTGCAATTTGTGATTAGGACTTTGAGGAGCAGTGAAAATAGAGAAAGCCAAGCAGCTTACTGCAAAAAAATTTAAGCAATGACTGGAGTGAGCCGTAAAACCTTTGAATTAATGGTTGATGTGGTTAAAGCTGATGCTCAAAAGAAGAAGCCTAGCCGCCGTCCTAAATTAATTATTGAAGACCAAGTTTTAATGGTCATTCAATATTGGAGGGAGTACCGCACTTACTATCACATCGGATTAGATTTTGAGCTTTCAGAATCTGCGGTTTGCCGAATAGTTTTTAAAATCGAAAATATTTTAATTAAGTCCAGAAAGTTTAGTCTACCGGGGAAAAAAGAATTATGGAAAATATCATCGGAAGAAGATTTAGTCGTAATGGATGTTACCGAGAGTCCAATTGAAAGACCTCATATTGGTCAAAAAAGATTTTTTAGCGGGAAACAGGGAGAACATACTTTAAAAACGCAAGTAGTAATCTACCAAAAAAGCAGCCAAATCATCTGTTTGGGGCATGATAAGGGAAAAATCCATGATTTTCGCTTATTTAAAAATAGTGGAATAAAATTTGGAGAATTAATTAAGGTAATAGCGGATAAAGGCTATCAAGGAATTGCTAAGATTCATCAATTAAGTGAAACACCAATTAAAAAACCATTCATGTAAAAAGTTGACGAAAGAACAGAAAAAATACAATCGGGAACTCAATCGATTAAGAATTGTTGTTGAACACGTAAATCGTCGTCTAAAGATATTTAAAATTTTGTCTGATAGATATCGAAATCGTCATCGACGTTTTGCGTTAAGATCGAATTTAATTGCAGGAATTTATAATCACGAATTAGCCATAAAAATTGGATAAAAAAATCGAATTAATCAAGTAATTTCAGTATTAATCAATGACTGAAATGATGTTTGCTGCCATCTTCTTAACTAGCGTAGGCGCAGCCCGCCGTAGGCATCGCCAGATAATACTTGCTAGAAGAAAATGATAACCTCTTACTATTTTAATGTCCTCCCAAAATTGAAATTTAAACAACCCTTAATTATACCACAAAATATTTATGCAAGAGTTCTACTGAAGTCGGAGGTCGGAAGTAAGAATATGAAAGTGGAGTAGGTGCAGTTGTGGATAAAAATGTTGGGATTGCTGACAGGAGTAAGCCGTTTGCAATTAGAATCATCTCTGAACTGTATTGGCTACTAACTCACTTATCTAAATCGACAGGATTGATCGATAGTCGGAGTTTCCTCAAATTGCACCATTATTAGAACAGCTGGCGCATCGCCTACTGTTCCAGATAAGTGACCTTTATGACCTTGCGCGTCTGCTTTCGTACCCTGATCTTCTCCAAAGGAAATTTCGCCAACACCCATCTCGACTCGCTGTCCGTCCATAGTCTCCACAAACCAGCGTCCCGATAAAGGTATGATCCACTGGGGTTTTGGGTTCTCATGCCAGTTACCAACCCATCCCACAGGTAGCACAGTAAAAGTGATTGTAGCACCAGACTGCTTCAAATTAGAAAGCCACTGTGGTGAGGTATCCGGGGCTATGCCTTTTTCCATGAAGTCTTCAATTTGACAACGGGATTGGTGACTTATACCGTCGTCGTCAGTCCAGACGTGCCAGTATTCAATTGTTGGTTTGGGTGATGAGTTATTCTGCATAATAATGGCTCTTTTTGATCCGAAATGTATTGAAAGGCGAACTATAAATTAGGAATTACGAAATTCTAATCGTATAATTGCGTCCTTCCCATTTGCTGCTTTCAATCCAGAAAAAGGTAAATTTGATGGGCTGTTGCTGATACTTTCTCTCGCTAGCACCACTGCTACAACAGCTAAGATAATGCCAATAATAATTGAGGCGATACCATCAAAATAAACATTATTAAATAGATGACCTAAAAATATTCCGATTAAGGCAACAAGTAAACCCGAAATGGCAGCAGTATCCTCAAATAAGATTGTAATTACTGTAGGATCTTTACTATTTTTGATAGCTTGCCAAAAATTTTGTTTACCTTTGGTCGGCAAAAACTCTTTTAAAGCTACAGTCCAAGAATAACCCTCTAATAATATTGCCACACCTAACACAATATAATTCCACATTGGGTCTTCTAAAGAACTAGGCTTAATTAAATGAGTAATTCCCTCATAAATTGACATTCCGCCACCAATGGCAAAGATGAGGATAGCAACGATAAAAGTCCAGAAGTAAAGTTCTTGTCCATAACCAAAAGGATGAATATCATATGCTGGTTTTTGGCTTCTGCTAATTCCCAGCAAAAGTAATAGTTGGTCGCTAGTATTTACAATTGAATGAATACCTTCAGATATCATGGCAGAACTACCAGTAATGGAAGCGGCGATAAATTTAGTAATAGCGATCGCTAAATTAGCGCCTATCGCCGCAAAGATTGTTTTTTTAGATGAATCAGTTGCCATAAGAGTAAATAATAATTATGTAGAAACTTCTAATTCACCATCGAGATGGGTAACTTTCCATTGGGTTTGTTCGCCATCGCGCCAAAAGCGCAATCCCACCGTAGCGTTTCCTACGGATAAATTTGTAAGTTCTAAATCGGGTAAGAAATCTGGTAGATTAGGCTGTACTTTTAACTGTTGTTTGGAAGCATCAGCTTTGAGTCCTAAAATGGTACGAATAAGTAAGAAAATTGAACCAGCAGCCCAAGCTTGGGGTATATTAGCGTCTGGATAAGGTACGGGAAAGTTATTATCTTGACGTTCAATTCCCGCAAATAATTCTGGCATTCGTCCAGCTTGAAAATAACTAGCAGCAGCAAAAATACCCTCAGCAATGCGGTTAGCTTCTTGGTGATAGCCATATCGCTTTAATCCGGCGGCAATTATGGAGTTGTCGTGAGGCCATACACTACCTCGTTGATAACTAATTGGATTATATGCCTGATTTTCAGATGAAAGAGTCCGCACACCCCAACCACACCACATATCTGGTTGAAAAAGTCGGTTAACAAGTTTTTTGGCTCGTTCCTGTGGGACAATACCAGACCAGAGGAGATGACCAGGATTTGAGGCAATTGATTGAATTTGCTGCTTTTTATCGTCTAATCCTAAACAGTAAAAGCCAACTGATTCCATCCAAAAGCGATCGTTAAAGCGCTGATAAAGTTCGTCGGCTTTTTGACGCAGCTTTTTGGCTTGCTCTTTTTCGCCCCAGACTTCATAAATTAAAGCTGCCCTCAGCCACGCATCATAAACGTAGCCTTGCACTTCACACAAAGCGATTGGCGGCTTAACTAACTGTCCATCGGGGTAAACTATTGCGTCACCCGAATCTTTCCAACCTTGATTGCGTAATCCTTTTGACGAATGAGTTAAATATTCAACAAACCCATCTCCGTCAAAATCGCCGTATTTGTCAATCCAATTTAGTGCCTTTTCAAGTGGCGCTCGACACTCATCAAGCATACTGACATCGGCGTTCCAGTTATAGGCTTCAGCTAAAGTAACAATCCAAAGGATGGTAGTGTCTACTGTTCCGTAGTAGGGATGATATGGAAGTAGGTTTAATGTAGTTAACTCATCGCGGCGCATTTCGTGCAGCATTTTGCCCGGTTGGGCATCGTGCCAATCATCCAACTCAGTTGCTTGGAGTTGAGCCAGTTTGAGTAACGTGCCACGGGCAAATTCATGATAAACTGCGATCGCTTGCAAGCTAGCAATTATGGAGTCACGTCCAAAAACAGCAACAAACCAGGGAATACCAGCAGCAGGCATCCAAAATTGATGTCCATTATCATCCACCTCAATCCGCAACGCTCCCATATCCGCGATCGCTTGCTGATAGTATTCGGCAATTTCAGCATTAGACGAGCGCAACTTTGTCGCATTCATCAGAAATTCATCCCTAACCTTTCCCGCTTTTGTATTGTGAGGCACAGCGCAGGTGCTTTGAGGTTTGAAGATATTTCCATCGGCTAAGGCTGTAAAATTAACACAAGTGTGCCATGTTTTCCCAGGAGCAATGACCACATCAAACATTAAACGACCATTGGCATAGCGTGGCTCAGAAGTACCACAAATTGGCTCAATCACAATACCTCGCAAGAAAGAGCCGTTGCAATATTCAGTAGTGAGTACACCATTTTCCCATTTGGTTTGTGTCTCACCTCGCGTCAATATTTGCTGTGATTTGACATCAAAAATATCCGCAAAATCAGAACGCACAGCTAGCATTAATTGAAACTTAACATCTTCATTATGATAGTTAGTTATATCAATATCTTCATGCATACCTTCCACAATGTCGCGCCCAACGGTTACAAGTAAACTACCAGCAGGTAGAGTGCCATTGATAATAGGAAGTTGCGGGTTGGTAAATTGGTAAAGTGCATTATGATGGGTGATATTGCTAGAGGTTAGCAGCGAAAGTCGGTAGCGATTGAGAGAAATTTCGTAGTAAGAAATTAGCCGTGTGTCCCAAACAAAAAAACCTTGAGGTAAATTTTCGTCGATAGAACCATCACTAGCCGTTACTAAAAAAGATGAACCATCGTTAATGGTTATCAAACCCGAATTGACAGTAACTTTTGTAGGCATTTTAAATTAACCAATTCTTGATTTTAATTCCCTCGCTTCCAACAAGCGGAAAGTTTTGTTGCTCTTTTTAAATCCCAATTACAAAACTTAAATACGAATTACGAATTATCTTAACCATTGTCTGTAAACCCTGGATACAAAGTCATGCCACCATCTACAAATAGTGTTGTACCGTTAACATAATCAGAGTCATCAGAAGCCAACCAAACAGCTGCTTTGGCAATATCTTCAACATTTCCTACACGTTTCGCCGGAATCAGTTTTAGTAACTTTGCTTCTGCTTCGGGAGTATCCCAAGCTGATTCGTTAATTGGGGTTTTGATAGCACCAGGAGCAATACTATTAACGCGAATTTTGTGGGGAGCTAGTTCTTGAGCAATACTTTTCATCATCATATTAATACCAC
>NZ_JACJSH010000078.1:0-27281 GCF_014698055.1 Nostoc sp. FACHB-133 | reverse complement strand
ATGCAGCAATGGGCGATCGCATCTCGTGATTGGCTAACAGAAAACTATGGGTCAAAATGTGTGAGGGCTGAACTGCACCTGGATGAAAGTACCCCACATATCCACGCCTACATCGTGCCAGTGAACGAGAAAACCGGGAGAGTCAGTCATGACGCGATGTTCGGCGGCAGAGGTGGACAGGGAAGAATTAAGTTATCCAAACTCCAAGATAGTTATGCTGCTGCACTTGCTCCTTTGGGCATTGAACGCGGGGTCAAGGGCAGTAAGGCAACCCACACCAAAGTAAAGGAGTATTACCAAGCCGTTAACAGTGAACCACTCACCGCAGTCATTACAAATAACCAATTAGCGCCAACACCGTTTGAATCAGCTAGGAGTTATGTAGACAGGATTCAGTCTGATGAACAGTTCCAAGCGATTAACCACCAACTCGCTGACCGAAAGTTCCTGATAGAACGATTAGAACGGGCAGAGCAACGAGCTAGGGATAGCGAGAGGGAGCGACAGCAATTAGAAAAACGGGTGCGATCGTTAGAGGCTCAGACTCAACAACTGCGCGACTTGCCCTTGGAAGATGTGGCTTGGGAGTTGGGGCTACACAATAGCCAAGGAAAATGGAAGGGTCACGGACACATCATTAATATAGATGGGCCCAAATTCTACGACTTTGAACCCGAACAGCAGAAAGGCGGCTGTGGGGCGATTGACTTGGTGATACACGTTAACAATTGCAATCTACGGCAGGCGGTCGTCTGGTTGCATGAGCGATTTGGTGAAGCAGGGGCTATTGGAGCAGCGATAGCATTTAGTTATCAAGTGGCTGCTGAGATTATACAGTTAGAACCACGCGACAAATTCACGCTACCAGTTGAGGATAAAAGCAAGTGGACAGCAGTTCACAACTACCTGACCCAGAAACGGGGAATACCTGAAAACTTTGTAGAAGTTCTGCATAAGCGGAGGTTAGTTTACGCTGATGATCAGCAAAACGCTGTGTTCGTCATGCGGAATCTTAGCGAAAAACCCCTGCCTCAAGGTGCATTCCTGCGGGGGACACGGGGCGAGAACAACACTTTCAAAGGCTATGAGTTTGGGACTAAGCGGCGTGAGGGCTGGTTTTACTTTCACTTGGGCGGACAGCCAACAGATCCAGCAGAAAGGTTAGTGCTGTGTAAATCCCCCATTGATACCATCTCTTTTGCCATGCTGGAATATCTTGTCAAGGGCGACGTACCGCTCAAAAGAACGCTCTTCCTGGCAATAGATCGCCCTAATACTTTGCCTGTTGAGCAATTGCAGCATATTTTTAATGTACAGGTAGCATTTGACTCTTCCGAACTTGGAAATGCAGATGCACGGGCTATTAAACAATTGCTGCCACAGGCTAAAAAAAATAAATGTTTTGCGAGAGATTGGAATCAAGAACTGGTCAATCTCTCGCAGAAATTACAACAACATAATTCACAACAACGGCATCAAAATCAGGAAATGGAGCTTTAAACAATTCGTAATTCGTAATTATGTTTTGTGATTGTAAAGTGTCAGCATAAGCGTTGCGGTAGTGATAGCGCAGTGCCATTCACCCTACCCTTTAAATTAAAAAAAGTAAACCTGGAAATATATAACAAAGAGAAGTAAAAAATCAAGATACGAAAGTACTGATTATTTCCGTACCTTTATCGATTCCTTTGTGATTGGCAGATATGGGATAGTGATATCGTTCTGAGCCAGAAAACGATGGTAGAAGTTTGGCAGTTTTGGGAATTTGAGCATTTCTCGAACAATATAGTACGAGTGATAGATGCTCCAAGCGGATTAGAGTTGTTTGCGGTTGATGTATTCCAAATAATTGCTCCAGCCCTGAACGATGGAAAGGTAATATTAATAGATGCGAAGACAAATCAGCGACAAGTGATGATTAATCAAAAAATAGTCGTCGTTAATACTTTGAATGCCTTGGGGATTCATTCATTGACAGGTATAGTAAAAGCTGATGTGGTCAGGCAATTTATGCAATGGGTAAGGAGCCAAATAGTACCAATTTTTAGAAAACAGACAAATTTGGATATAGAAACTAACATTAAGCATATAACTTCAGGAATTATTTTTCCAAAGAGAGATTCTTTAATAAACTACCTATATTCAAAGGGGCAGAAGATATGGGAAGTAGAAATAGAAATTATTGAATTATATTTAAAATTGATTTATAAGAAAGTTCCCCTAGCTGCTAATTGTCCGGGAACTAGTAACTATCAAGAATTATCCTTCAGGCAGCAGTATTTAGAATTGGTAAAACTAGTCTTATCGGAAGTTACAAATTACGAAGAACTGTATAGTAGATTAGTAGCATTAGCTCCGAATTTATTAATAGCTCAAGAATTAGATTTCTCTATATATAAATTTTTAAAGTTAAATAGTAATTATGATTTGATGAAGATTATAGAGCAGGGTTTAATTCTTCAAACCTTCAAGCCAATTACGGATAATTTAGCAGATTTTAGCAAACAAAGATATTTAGAAATATTTTACTTTCAAATACTGGAATGTTTCTCAGGGGACTAAGGGGAGTATGGGAAATATAAATTCTTTTCCTCCCACGCCTTCTAACGGCAAGGTTTCATGTTATCAAGCGTGCCATTTATCTACCCCCTAAACCTATAGTTTTTGACCACTAATAATTATGAGGAGGAGAAAGAAAGTGACAGATAGTATCGAACTTATGAATAATGGTTCAGAAGACAAGGCGAAAGAAGGATCAATTGAGCAAATAACCAAAAAGAGATTAGTGATAGTAACTGGAGATAAGGGTGGTGTAGGTAAGTCTACTTTTGCAAGGGGACTAGTGCAAACATACTTGGATAAAGGACAAAGATTTATCGGCTTTGATGCTGATAGCTCCAATTCTCAATTATTAAGATTTTATGGTCAGCATTGCCATATAGAACCACTTGATATTTTTAAAACAGGCAATATAGATCAGTTCTTTGATGAAATGAAAACAAAAGCAAATCCCAAGCCAGTAGGAGATGGTGAAATAATACAGCCAGAATCTTTATTTTTACTAGAATTACCACCACAGTCCAGAAGAATATTGCGGAAATTTGTAGAAGAAATGACTTTCCTGGAAACAGCCGAAAAACATTACAATATCCGCGTGACTATGGTAGTAGTTATTAGCCGCGTTATCGATTCTATAAATCAACTAATAGATTTGCATAGCTTTTGTGGAAATCAAGTAGATTACATAGTAGTAAAGAATTTATTTTTTGGGGAGCCTGATGAATTTACAAGATACGAAAACTCTCCCGAAGTTGAGAAAATTAAGGAGCAACTAAAGTCGCAAAAAAGCCCATTTTCTGACATTAAAATGCCAGAACTAATAGAACGTAGTTATGATTACCTGGATGAAAATAGCATGACTTTTAGGCAAGGGATGGAGCAAACAGATTTACCTTCGGTTAAAGGTAGAGTCACAAGTTGGTTAAGAACTTTCAAAGAAGAGATTGAAGCAGTAAAAGAGTCGTTAGGTTTAAATAATGTTGAACTCTCCTAAGCGAATGATTATGACTGTAGGAGACTCTCGTGTAGGGAAGTCTACAGTTACGAAACTATTAATTGATTGGTTTCAAGTTCAAGGAAGAAAAATTCAGGTCTACGATCATGACAATCGTGAGAGATTAAAGGCTTATGAAAATTTAATGCCAATTGAAAGCTTAGACTTTTTTAATGGAGGTACGGATAAAATTTTGGATGATTTTACCAAAAATGAATTAGATATAATTATTGTTGATATGCCAGGGCAATATGTAGATAAGCTCTGTCAGTATATTGTGGGGTCGGATCTGTTCGATCTCTTAATTACATATCAATGGAAACTAACTTTTTTGCAACCAATTTCGCACAGAAGAGATTGTGTAGCTTACCTGAAAACTTTGGGAGAGTTTGCTACTGATAATGCTAACTATGTAGTAGTAAAAAATCAGCATTTTGATACGAGATTTGGAGAGTATCAGCAATCAATGCAGGATAAGTTACAAAGAATGGGTGGGACTGAGATATTTTTGCCAGCGTTACATCGTGACCATTACGAAAGATTGGAGAGAACGGGAAAACCTTACTCACTAGCTTGTAGAGATAAGTCAATTTATGTGGTTTACCGGACTTACATTTACTACTGGATTAAAAACTTTTACGATTCGATTTTAAATAATGATAAAGCAATTGAATATTTAGGGGTAAAAAATGAGAACAGAACAAATTTTACAAGGATATTCGGAAGCAGAACAACAACGCATAGCTCAAATATCCCATGAATTAGGAATAGCCGAAGATGACCCGATGTTTAAGTTGATGGCAACATTAGGCAGAAACGAAGAAACAATGATTGACCTGCAAGCGCGGATGGAGGCAATGGTAGAAGCTTGGGCAGTAATGATTGACCAGAAATTAGAATCGACTAGCAAAGCGGCTGTATCGATGCACTATACAGTAGTATCGAAAGCTGTACGTGATGAGATAAAACATGTAACACCATCAACCTTAAATAGCTCATTCAAAGGTTTGGGTTGGTGGAAACTTTGGTCTATACCAGGGATATGCACAGGAGTAATGGCGGTAGGAGCGCTTCTAGGTTCGTTGACAACTTGGAATGTTGTCTCAAATTTGGGTGGAACTCAGTCAGTTGTAGTGTCAGCCAATGAGATGAAGATTTTGCAGTGGGCAAAATCAAGCGAAGGAAAACAAATGTACCAGTTATTGTTGTCCAACCAATCAGCCGTAGCAGCCTGTCAACAAGAAAACCGATTACAAGGATATTGCTTGATTCAGCTTAAGAAAACCAAACCCAAAAAGTAGCTCAACTAACTCTAGAGGCTTCTGTTTCTAAATAGCCAAGTTCTCTAGCCATAATGATCGCGTTAACACGACCCCTAACTCCTAACTTGGAAAAAAGATGGCTGGTGTGTCCCTTAACTGTACTGACTGTAATAAAGAGTTTTTCGGCTATCTCTTTATTAGAAAAACCACGGGCAATTAAGTTGAGAATTTGGGCTTCTGTAGCTGTAAGGGTTTCTCTGTATCTTTTACCCTTAATTTTTGTGTTGCCAGAAGCGAAGTTTCTAAAAAATCTTTTAGCAATCTCTGGGTCAATGAAAGAACTATTTTGATGAGTAGTATTGATAGCGTGTTTAATTAATTGCAGATCCATCTTCTTAAGAATGTATGAATCAGCGCCATTTTGGAAGGCAGAATTTACTACATCTTGACTAGAGTGATAAGTGAGAACAATGACTTTACTATCCGTTCTCGTCTTAATGTTATAGATGAGATCCAAACCACTAATATCTGGCAAAGCAATATCGAGCAAAACAATATCAGGCTTAAGTTCTTCAACAAGCCTCATCCCTTCAGTTCCGTTATCAGCTTCCCCACACATTTCAAAGTCTTGCTCTTGATTAATAACTGATTTGATTCCGAGCCGACTTAGAGCTTCACTTTCAATAATTACTAATCGAATCATCTTGATTACTTCGATTACAGGAACATAAAACATTTATAACATATTTACTTAAGTAAATCTTGACTATAGTGCGATATTAAAAAAAGTTTAGAATTTAGGTAAAATCAAAGTAAAAGCTAAGAAGTTTTTGGAGATGATGAAATTATATTAAGTAGATTGTCTAAAACTAGAGAATTATCAGATGCGCTATTTATACGACCAAAAACTTTGGGATAAAATTGAATTGATGGTGGAATGGCTGATATTTATAGGTTTGATGATTGCGGCAACGCTCAGATTTAGTAGCAATCTAATGGAGGCGAGTTTTTACATAATGTTGGGAACAATAATTGCCCCCTTCTCAAGAATAGAGAAGCGGACAAAGCGTTATTTATTGATTGGTGGTTTTTTCTTGGGTAGATTGGCTGGTTATTTTAGCTAGTCAAAAATGGGTGTGGAAGGTGTGGGGGTGAAGTTTGGTTAAAGCTTGTGGTGAAATGCCAGTACCTTACATCTAAATAAGCAAGAGAACTCTGCGCTCGTTATAATCAAGCTCTTAGTGAATTAATCAAAATGATTACCCATCCATCTAGATGATTGGTTACTCGACTAACTCCCGACACCTCCCACAGTCCCCAAAGGGGCTTAGTCACCAAGCTCAGTGCTATTATCTTTATCAATATGATTAGGCTGAGATGTAAGCTGTTGTCTTGTTTGCTGTTTATCAAAGGCAATGAGTCGATTAGTCTCTGAGTATGAAAGGTTATTTTGTGTAATTTTAAACTCATTAGAGTCATCTTTATAGGCTGTAAAAGCTGTTTCGGGATTGCCAGTTTTTCTGTGAACACTGAGAAGTTGCATTCCTTCTTTAATAAACAGTTGCAATCTGTAGGCTATGCCTTCATAAATGCGTCCTTGTTCAGTATCCTTGCCCATTGTCATAACAGTTCTCATGACTGCTTTAATAAGAGATTTTTCAGCAATATCAATAGCTGGTGAGACATTGTTTTCTCTAAATTTATTTATATTGCTTTGTGCCTGACTCCCTGTTCGCTGCTCCTTTTCCTCTTTGCTGAACCTTTGACCTAAAGGTAGTTTTTGCACTCCCGATTCAAATATCTGTTGGAGGAATGTATTCTTCTTCTGGGCAATTAAGTTTTCAACTCTTGCTGAGTTATCTGGTTGAGATATAACAGATGACTGTTGGGTTACAGCAAATTTCTCTAAATACTCTGTGTAATATTTCTGTTTGAGATTTTGTCTGTAGTTTTCAATATTTTGAAGATTTTGAGATAAGGTTGTTCTCAGTTCTGACTGGAGATTTTCTCGCTCAGATGCATCCAATGTGGTGGTTGATTGTAATGACGGTGGATGTTTCTCCAGAAAGAGTGCTAGTCTGTAAGCCATCATGTTGTTAGAAATGCCACTGTCACGATTGATATTGCTGACTGTTTCTTGAAGTGAATTAGATGATTGGTTAGAATACATGGCTAATGTAGTTTACAGTTCATTTTCAGCAGAATTAGATTGAGCCTTATGATGTGGTTGTTGAGGTTTTTGGGAATGTACTTCAACTTTTGGGGTGTAGGTGTTATGAATGACTTCACTACGGGCAGACATCAAATCTTGGATAATTTCGTTTAGTGGGGGAAGGGAAATATCAGTTAATCCTTTGCGGCATTGCTCAACAACACTATGAATTAAAAGTTTATGGTAAAGTTCACGTTGCTCACCAAGGGTAAGTTTGCCAGTATGTTTAAGTTTCTCTTGTAATGGATAATTACCTTGCGCTGCGACTCCCGCCCATAAGCCAGTAGTTTCTAAATCTTGCCAAGGTTTAGCAATTAACGGGTGAACGGGCAAGAGAGTATTACGAATAGAGTTAGAAGAATCAGTAAGATGTTGTGAATCAGGTTGTTGATTTATTTGTTGTCGCAAATCATGAGTAATTTCGCTTAAAGGTGGAAGTACGAGATTGGTTCTTTGTTGTTGGCGAATTTCAGTCTGAGCTTGAACCTGAATTTTATGATAAAGTTCGCGTTGTTCGCCAATGGAGAGTTTGCCATTGGATTGAATCTTTAAACGAAATTCGGCATTTTCCTGTTTTGCGATATCAGCCCATCGATGATTATCTTCTAGCTCTTGCCAGTATTGACCAAGCAAAGGATGAAGGGGTAGAAGAATGCTCTCGATGTCAGATTTGCTTAATTGATGTTGAGAAGTAGATGTTTTTTTGATTGGTTTAGCTACTACTGTATTGGCTGGCTGCAAATTGATATCTTGAGAGTTGCTTGCTAGGTCAAACGTAGAGTCCGGGGAAAGAAAATTTTGCTCAACCTGTGCTGCTGCGTAAGGAACAGAATTACTTTTTTGTTGCCTATTTTCTAAGTCTTGCCAAAGTTTAGCAATTTTCGGGTGAATAGGCACTTCGATATCACGGGTAGCATGAGGATTGGCAGTTGCTTCCTTGGCAGGTTGTTGAATATCCAACTTTTGAGCAAGTAATCTGAGTTTAGCTATGTCTTGTTCAGTAACAGCAAGAGTCTTAAGTTGATGTGTCATACCTGAATCTGTTCTGCTGAATTCAAAGCTGGCAGCAACTCTTGTAACACCAGTATGTTCAGTTTTCAGAAGTTGCAGAGTAGATGTAGTATCACGTTGACTTTTCTGGTAAAGAATACGGTAATTGCCCAACTCCAAATCATCACAACCAGTCCTTTTTAGAGTTTGAGTGAGGATTTGCAAGATTTCAGAAGTTTTAAAGCTCTCTAAAATTGTGTGCGTACCATTAAGGGAGAGTGAACCAAGGGTATTAGCAATCTTCCTGGGGTCTTCATCGACTGAAGGTAGTTGTTTGCCACTTTTGAGATAATCAGCAACTAACAAAAACTCCTGCCTTTCGATTGGAAACATATCTTTGGATTGCTCAGACAGAGTGATAGCTCCCCATTTATCGGCGGAAAATTGCATTAGTGCCAAGGTTTCGTCAGCGCGGCGATGAATACTGTAATTATTGCCGGATTTTATGATAGTAAAAGCATCAGCCTGATAAACTAAATTACCATCTTTTTCAACACCATAATTCTTCACAAGGGCATAAGCTACAGAAGCAATTTCCTTATTTTCTCTAGCTTCTAAACGCTTTCTGAAAAAATTCTGCTGGTATTGTTTAACCTGTTCTCTTCTTGCCCAAGAATCAAAGGAGTCAACCGATACCTCCTTTAAAGGTAGAGAAGCGTTTTGAGCAGGAGCAACTTCTTCTTTACTTTCATCGGCAAGTGCTTCAGCATCTATTACTTGCCCTCCTATATTTTGGGATGAACTTTCTAGGGTTGTAATTAGGTCTGTTGGTTGTATGATTGACAACTTGGAACGAGTTTTTCCAAAAAGAGCAATTGTCTGTTCTTCTTCCACACTTTCTCTTGACGGACTTAGATTAACAGTGCCATCACCAAGTTGTTCATAAAGATGGATCTGTTCACCATTTTTCAGAAAGACTGTCAAGCGTAAATCGGGTGGCTGATTTTTCTTAATCCAATCATCCAAGGGGACAGATGCCATAAGTACTTGCTTACAGGCTTCTACCCCTTGTACAACAATCAAATCATCTACACCTTTTTCTGGCCCTGGTAATTCAACGACACTGACCTGAGCGCCAGCATCAGATAAAAGTTGACCAGTCCGGGATGTAGCGATATCAATATTGCGCTTAGTTTTATACCGAGTTTCATAGTCAAAGCAAATTTTAATGTCCCTGTTTGAGGTAGCAAAAACTGCTAATTCATCATGTAATACAGGCACAATTTGATTTCCCAGCCCATCTTTACTACGATAGCCAGCATAAATCCCTGGTAATCCAATTGCTGCTTCACCCTGGCTCAATAAGCTAGCGGCCTTCTTAGCTCCTTCAGTAAGTGTGACTGGAACATTGTGCTTCCACACACAGTACCAAAACCCACAGGTGCGATCGCTAATGCTTGGCTCAACTCCAGCCGATTCATAAATTTGTCGAGCGATATTCATCGGCACATCCAGTAAGAAGATGCTCAAGCCAGTCTTTGGGGGATGCTCATATTTGATAAACTTACCTGGATTATCGAGTTTTTCTCTCTTGTTATTAGGTTTGTAGCATCCCCAAAGTTTCTGGGTTGGCTTTTGTGATGGTTGGAGTGAAGCAAATGAGCGAGGATCTACACCAGCATTACACCACCAGCCGCCATCCTCAAGGTGAGAATATTGGTTGAGTATCCCAGTAGATAGTCGTCCAGTATTAATACGTTTTAGTTCTGGGCTGTACATGAGATATTCCCATGCTTCATGCTCAAATTCTATTGGGTCTAAATGTAAACTCTTAAAATTAAGCTCGACAATTTCTGGAGCGATCCCACTCCCCTCGACTAATTCTTGCCAGTGATTTGGATCTATATCTATGCGTGATGTCAGAAGAGGCAGGGGCACGGGAGAAGGAGGCTTTTGGCCCGGAGGGAAAAAACTTGTACAAATTTCTTCTTCACTTGTTTGCTCCTCCTCTTCTCTACTCCTCTGCTTCTGTGCCCCTCTGCTCTCTGCCTCCTGCCAAATTATTGAGTCAGCCTCTTGAGCGATTGGTATAGCCACCAATTCAACAGGTGTAGTAGAATTGGGCAAAAATGGAGGTCTATCAGAGGGTGGCAAAAGCGGAGGTGAATCACTCGGAGATAATTTAGGAGGTGTGCTAGAGCCAGGTAAAAGCGGATCTGTATTCTCTGGTGGTAAAAGTGGAATTTCACCAGAAGATGGTAAAAGCGGAGTTAAGAGTTCTGTTAATAATTCCTCAAATTCTTCAAACTCTGCTTGATTAAATTCCTCAGTTTGCGGGTCAATTTTCTGCCATTTCCAACCACCATTCTCATCAGGAGTCATCGCATAAGCTTCTTGACCAATTGACAATTTTAATCTCTTATTTATTTCATCATCAATTGCTAACCCTATCGAGTGCAATACAAATTTTAGATAAGGAGCTATCACTGCTCTGGCAAAGTATTCACTGCTTTTGGCATAAGCAGAACTCAATTGTAAATGTCGTTCATCAAACATAAGACTATTAGTTGAGAATTTTTAATCTTTATACCGATATTTTCATGCCACCTCTTGGCGATGAGTTCAGTTTTTCTTGATACCATTGAGATAAAGATTTTTGCACAGCCTGAGAACAGCATCTTTGGAGGATTTCATATTGTTTCCAATCAGCTCCCAAGCAGGCTAAATCAATAAGTTTACCTGACGGAGTAACGCGATTAAAGATAATATGTAAATGAAGACAATCAGGTGTAATTTCCAAATAGCTAATAAACTGTAAATCATTCCAACCAATACCATGAACATATTGATTTAAAATTTGTTGGCAAGATTCTTCTGTCAGAGGCTGATGAAGATTTTTTAAAGTAATTATGGTATAAATGCCAACTTTTTTAAGTTTTGGCCTTCGATAAGAGAGAGCTTGAAAACTGGCAATGATTTCGGAAGTCTCAGCATGAATATCTAAAAAGCTGACTGAGCAAGTCTTTCGATTCCATGCTATTTCTTCAAGGATACTAAAACTCTCAATAGCAGATTCTTCAATAATCATTCGCATAAGGAAAAGTTCTCAATGAAAGGGAAATAGGGAATAAGGAACTTTTAACTGGGGTAATGGAGACGAGGATTTATACCCATCTACAATTCACTACTGGCTCTTTTAAATAAAAACATTTGATTCAACATCTATCAATGAACTAACCTCAGACATATCCAAAGGCAAAGAGTTATTAGAAACTTCTGGAGTATTTTGAGATAAAGGGAAACGATTGTTAATATTAGCAATTCGGATATCTAAGTCTTGCTGAGTTGGAAATTTTTGAGTACTTTTTCGAGCTAAAAGACTGACAACGTTAGCCCATCGCTGCTGGTTATATTCTTCAATATCTCGAATAGCTTGAGGTATTTTGAGAGATTTTAGCAAAGGAACCGACCCCTCATTTTTATTAGAATAAGCAGGATTAATGAAGACACATTTACCTGGAGGCAACTTCAAAAACTGGGCTGACTCAAAGAGTTTTTTAGTTTTTTCCTGCTCACTAGTAGTAGTGTTTGCTTTTCCCCCGCCTGTAGAACGGCTTTTATGCTTGTACTTGATTTCCTCATCGCCCAAGAAACTGGAGAATAATTGTGCAGACTCATTTTCACCAGGATTGAAAACAAACTTAGTCCCGCAAGCCCCAAGAATAGTCTTAGCAACTTCCTTTCCATAGTTTTTCTCAAGCTGCCCCATATTCTGCCAGCCCAGGATACCGCAGAACCCCTCAGAGCGTGATTCGTTCAGCCATTTGAATAAGTCTGGTAAGTACAGAGAAGGCAGTTCATCGAGTGCAACTATAAGAGGATCAAGACGCTTTTTAGCAATGTTCCGAGCAATTGTCATGTGTAAAATGCTGGTGAGCAAAGGGCTAACTGCGTCCCGACGTTCTCTGTCTAGCCCGAAGATAATCATCTGTTTACCTTTGATTGATAAGGGAAGAGTAGTCTTACCAATGAAACAACCAATAGTATTTTTGGCCATGAAGCGAGTGAACATGATGCTAGCGGTAGATACAATGCCAGCAACAGTTTTTTCACTTGCGGCGGAACTGAACAACTGACCAAAGGCAATTTTAATCCAAGGATTGAGATTAGCTGCCATCAATCTTTGCACCATTTGTTCAGAAGAAAGGATGGCGGCACTAGTCATAACATCAGCGCATTCGCCAAACTCTTTAGTCAGCATCAAGATAGCTTGTGTCAATTGATCCCCTGCTGGAGCAAAGAAACCATCTTCATTACTATTACTAAGAATGCGGAAGTTTTTATTAATTACAGTAGCGATTTGCCTAGCTGTTTCAGCATCACTACTGTCTCGTAAAAAGTCCAATGGATTACAAACTTCCGATTCTGGAAATCCTGGGGCGAAAATGTGAACATCATAGCCCTGACCCTTAGCGTAAGCAGCTATTTTGGCTTGAGAGGGATACTTAAAATCATAAGCAATTATCGGAAATCCTTGGTCAATGGCAGAGTAAATTGCGGGGTTAATAGCACTGAAAGTTTTACCACTACCGGGAGCGCCAATTGCCGCCGTTCCTCGTTGAACATCAGGAATATAAAAAGTAGTGCCAGCGCCACTTTCTTGTTTAGCACCCTTGCATTTATGCTTACCTATGTAAAGTGCAGCACTATCACATTTGGGTGAATTTATTTGTTGTAGCGCCTTTTTCTTGGCAGCAGCAGTTTCTTTAGTACCTCCCCAGTAACTAGTAGCAATCTTCTTTTTATTACTGCCATCGCCAAAAAATACTCTCATTAAAATGTAAGCAGCTAACATACTTATAATTGCTAATCCACTTGGTTTAAATAAATGATGAGTGTACTTACCAATGTCACTATGTGGATTTTGTAACTGTTCAAAATGAAATGGTTGTTTGTTTGTAGAAGTAGTCAAATTATTGCTCATCACGCAAAAATTCAGGAATTAAGAATAGTTAATTAGGAACAGTAGAGGGACTACCAAAAATAATTGGGTCTTTTTCGTGATAATTGATAAACGGAACTGGCCCAATAAAGTAGGGAGTACAAGTCCGACCAACAAAAGGAATAGTCTTGCAGAAACGGAAAAACATAGCAGTGTTAACGGAACCGCTTGATTCATCTATATCCCAAACAACTTGTTTAAATGATTTACCAAAGGGATGACGACCTGTTGGCTCAAGACCACCATTAGCTACAGCTAAAATTCCATAGCCACCTTTTACTTTTTGGACTTTACCCGAAATCCATTGCGCTCCAGTGGTCTGCCCAAAACCTGAAGCTTCAAAGTGGACGCAATTATTTTGATTGCAAGGGACATTAAAACCCTCTTGATAACTGCCAGAAATGCTGCGAATCCGGTTAGCTTCTATATCTCCCAATGGCAAATCTACTTGACCAACGAAAGAAAGATCCGGCTCTGGCACATTAGGAAAATTATTCCAAGATAAATCCTTCAATCCGGGGATGTCTGAAATTAGAGTATCTTGCCAATTAGCAAATTCATCAAATGATGAGTTTTCAATCCCCGGAATCGATGTCAGCTTGTATTTAGACAAATCAATTTCATTGCCGAGAGTGATATTATCTAAATTGTAATAATTAGCAACGTTACCAATTCTTTGATTAGTGCTGATACCCATTTGGCGAAAAAAGTCGGCTATTGGTGCTACACTACTGGCTGATTGATTAGCTAAATCAGGTATAGCCTTGACTAAATCGCTAAGGGTTTGAGTTTTGATTATTCCAAAATCATCAAGCTTTAAACTATCTAAATCAATAGCTAATGCCTGAGATATCGTCGAAAGGGTAAGCTTTTCAATATTCAGATTGGCATCTTCAAAATCCCCAAGCTCCATAAAATCGCCAATACTTTGTCCAGCTTGCCAAGTTCTAGTCTGATTACCTCGGTCAGTTGGGTAAGTCACATTACCAGATTCAGATACAATCATGTCTTGAAACTTCATTTTTGACCAGTCTGGAATCAAGCCATTCTTGCTACTAACAAATGGGACTTGTGCTGATGCTTTGGGCAGTATAAATCCAATTACCTGATTCATGATTCCATACTTACAAAAACTGTGAATAAACAATCCTGCTAGCAACCCAAACAATATTAAATAGCGAATCGTGTCAAAACTAATTTTGGGCGAACGCTTTGATGTTTTCATATTTGTCCAAGCTCAATTAATTTGTTAACTAATTTAAGTGAAACACCAGCTTGAAGAGCAGCAGCAGGCATTTGCTCTCCACCTTGAAAATGAGTCAAGAATTGCTCAATCCGATTGTGAAGTTCATCAGATTGATTGAGCAAACCATTACTAATCGCTACTCTCATCCCCGCTCTGATTTGTTTTATGGTGTTGATAGTTTGTACTAAGGGCGATAATCTCGGTCGAGCTACTAGAGAAAATGGCTTGTCGTTAATAATTGACACTTGACTATATTCAGGACGGGAATTAGATGGGGTAACTTGAAAGTGGTAAACTTTGCGCGAGCCAGAAGCAGTTTGAGTAATCACTGTAAGCAAAGTTGCACTTGTTTGCGGCAGTCCTGGAACCGGAAGCTTTTTAATCCGGCGTAAGTGAAGTAATCCAGCACTACTGTTTTGACAGTTCTGGTCGATTCCCTCTAAACAACCATCAGTGTCAATCAGAACTTGCGAGGGATCGTCAATCCACACCCGCTTCACCATCTCATTGACTTCATAAAATGAAATTGATACGCCTGAGCCATTCCAGACCTTAATTTTTTGCAGCTTGGCAGTGCTGCCACTAACCTGAGATTGCTTTATAGTGCGGACTGTACTTTGAGCATAGGTTTTGACTGGAACTAGACACACTGCCAAAAAAGCAGCAACCCCAAGCTGGAGCGCTGTCATGAGTTTTAACTTCTTCATGGCAACTCCAGAGAACGATTCACCAAAAACGTAATCTTCGTCCCCTGTGGGATATACCAAACATTGGGACGAGCGGTGATTTCTTGGTTAGAGGCTTCTGCACGACGAGCAATGATGTCACTAAGCTTGCCAAAAGCACCTTGTAAGAATGCCCCGCCAATATTGCGCTGGCTGTTTGAAGTCGTGCTAGAGCTAAATGTCCCTGTAGCAGAATTAACTACACTGCTACTGGAATCAGATTGATTCAGGATTGTTCCTACTTGGCCCAAACCACTGACTAATCCCACAGTCAAGTCAGAACCTCCCCCTTTCTTATCTTGGAACTGTTTAGCTAACAAGGGTTTGCCGCCTTCTCCTAATACAGAAATTGCACCGCTACTAATTGGGTACTCAGTGTTATCTTTGATAATGCTCGTGACTTGCACACTTACATAAGAGCCACCATTAACCTGTAGGGGTTCAACGGCCAATAAAGTGCCTTTATGAATTGCCACATTTCCATAGTTGTCATGCAAATCAGCCGTTAATCTAGCAACATAGCGTTTACTATCATCTGGAGCCTGCTGTTGTTGGAAGCGAGTATTTTCGCTTTGCTGCTTGACCACTGGAGTCACTAAAACACCATTTGCGAATTCCCCAACGACTAAATAGCGAGTTTTACGCTGTTGCAGAATTTGGTTTTCTTGAGACAAGTAATTACCATCTGCTACTTGTTTATCAGATTTAGAATCGGCTAACCAACGAGGGCGAATTTTCTCAATTTCTGTGGATGTACTGTTAGAGAAGTTAGGGCGTGTTTGCTGTGTTGTATAAGCACTATTGGGTGGCTGTACTTTAATTTGTGTTGTATTCGGTGTTTGAAAGGATGTCGCCTCTGTTGATATCTGCTGGTTATTTGAAGTAGGTGTATAAGCGATTTTTCCGTAAGATCCTAAGCTGCGAAGTCGATTAAATTCAGCTATCACGTCTGTTGGCGTTTCTGTTTTCGGCGTAACAGTCCTAACAGGATTACTAATTCTTGGCAATGTTTGATTACGAGGTGGTGATGAAATAGTCTGGTTAGTTCTACTCGGAACGTAATATCGTCTAGGGCTATAACTTTGTGTTTGTGCCACAGGTCTAGCTGTTGGTGTTGGTGGTGAAGCTGCAACACTCACAGGTTTATTATTAACTTTAACTTCCTGCTTACTCTGATTAATCTTATTTAATTCATCTTCTTGCTGATTCAGCGCTAACTTAGCGTAAACATCCCCATCTGTTTGCTCAACTTGTTCTTTATTTCCTGAAGACTTTGGTTCTTCAATAGTTTTAGTAGTATCGCGGTTATCAGGATTAAAAATTCCATTCAGCAGCCAAAATATAGCTAGGAAGGTCAATCCAAAAGGGAGTGCTATGACCAACAATCTTGACCAGGGAGAAGTAATTACTGTATGTTTAGTTGTGACTGATGGATTATCTAATTCTCCCTCTGACGTAATTTCCCTTGGGCTAGAATCTGAACTCATTGCTGAAGATTTTAAGTCATCATCTATTTGGAGAAAATCATCTACAGTTGATGAGCTATTAATGTGAGTATTTGTCATTGTCTGTTAGCCAAATTTAAATCGACGATTTGCGTAATTTCTAATCCAGCTTGCCTGACTTGATATATTTTTTTTGCCAGAGCAGTAGTATCATTAGGGATGTTTTGCGGTGTACTAATGGCTTCTACAGTAATAGTTTTGTTAAAGGGTATACCTTTGCCTGCATTATCAACTCTTGTAAAAGTAACGAGAGTAGCTACTAAATCTACTGACCATTGACCATCTTTAATTTTGCGAGGTGATGAAATGAAGCGGGGAATCAAAGATACTTGTGTATCACCGTTAAATACCCCTGCTGGGGTCATTTGAGCTAGCTTACGCAAAAATGCTGTCCGAAAATCATGCTTTTCACTGATTGCATAAGCAGCTTCATAAGAAGAAGTAGTTACTCTGCCATTAGAACGTTCAGTTCTACCTACATCTATACCAGCATCTTGTTTAGTAATGGTTTCTCCTTTTTCATTAAAAGTTTGAACAATTCCATCCCAGTTAAACATCTTGATAAATGTGTTAGAAATAAATTTTTTAATAACTTCATCGGAGCGTTCATTCGGCTCTACTGCTTGGGCAACAACTGATTCTCCTGATGACAATTGCACTAGGGCTAACTGCTTTTTACCTAAACTACTGACTGCCCCATAATTAAGGATTTGTAGTAATAAAGAGAACAAAGCCATCGAAAATCCAGCTAGTGAAATTATTCCGATTCTAGTTGGGACAGATTTGTTATATTGCAGAAGCTGTAACGGCTCTGGTTTTGCCTTTGTACCATTCTTTGTATTAAACATTGTTAGATTATTGGTGAAGAGGGAACTCTTAACTCTTAATAGAGAACTCTTAATATAGCTATTACCTCTATTTACTGAATTTTGATACTAAACTGCCACCAGATGTTGTTATAGCTTTAGTAGCATCAATAGCGATTGTGCTATAGGTTTCAGCCGCTTTGTTGATTTGTTGAAGTACAGCTAAACCACCACCAGCAGCTAATCCAGTTGCTAAGAAAGGAGCAAAAATCCCAATTGTAAAAAGAAAGAATAGAGGTTGATCTGCTCTAGAGGTAGCAATCAATTGTCCGGCTAATCCGGCAATTACGTTGAAACAAAGTTTTGCCATTCCTACAGCGAAATAACCCGTAAGCCAAGTAAAAATTGCTTTTCCACCATAAGGTAACAAAGAACCACCTACAGCTAAAGGGCCGAGAAGTGCTGTTAACAACATCGTTAGTTCAATCGCCCATTGGTAAGCTCCGTTCAACCCAATCAGTACAATGGAAACAATTTCGATGACCGAAGAACCAATATAAGCACTGAAAGGGGAAAGTATTACTTGTATAGGATTAGCCCCACCTTTAATTGCCTCTATTGGAGCTTGAATAATTCTGTCTATTTTTTGAATGACCCACGAAAACGGGCCGCCTTCACCAGTAAAATAACTCGGATAGTCTTGTTGAAGTCTATTCTTAGCGTCCGATAAACATTTAACAGATTCTTCTGGACTCAAAGACGAGGTTTTGCAATTTTCTATTTCTTTCGCAATAGCTCCACGCACCGCTTCTACACCCAAAGCTTTTTGATATGCAGCTCTTAAATCAATACCTTTTGCTGTACGTGTTAGCATGTATTGGTTTGTATTGTTAATGTAATTTCTGATTCCGAGAGTACCTGCTCCTAAAGCTTTGCCATTATTTGCTAGGAGTACTATAACTATCAACACCCAAATAAAATCTGTGTATGCACGTTGTTCATCACCTAAGAGCATTTTCTTTGTCCACTCAACCATGAAAAAAACAAATGTTGCAACGGCGAATAATACACCGACTTTGCACATAGCAGCATATAAATCACCTGTGATAGTTTCTTCCCAAGTCTGATTAAAACCTTGAGCAATAAAATCTGCTGTCTTACTTGCTTGTTCTAATAAATCTGCACCAGCAAACTGAGATTGAGCGAATAAGTAATTTCTTGAAAGCATAAGATAAGGGTGAATTGATGATAAGGAATCAGGAAGATGTTAAGAGTTTCCTCTCCTGGTTAATTTTCTTGCGTTGGATCTAAACGAGATATACCGATAAGTTCATGGGTCAAAGAAAGAGTACCTAATTCATTCAAATCTTGTTTTTTGCGTGCATTTGCTGTGTTTTCTGCAACTTGAGTCAGCATGAGATTGGAGTATGAATTATCCTGCCTTGCTTGCAATGAATCAGTGCGCTGTTGTGCCAACATGGAAACCACCAGACCATTTTGAGCGGCGATCGCTTTCAGGACATTTTGAGAAGCATCCATGTCTTGAGCTTGGTCAGCAATGGTTTTCGCGTCTTGAGCTATTTGTGTTGTTTTCTCTATTTTTTGAGATGTATCTGCTTGCCCAGTTTTACCTACAACACTGATGATTGAAGCTCTTGTGAGTTCTCGCTCTAAATCTTGCCCCTTTTCCTTAGCGACTGGTAAAGAGTAAGTATCAGCAATACGATTTTTGAGTTCATCGCTACTAGCAATCGGATCTGGCGCTCCCATCTCTCCGACAGTATTATCAATTGCAGCTTGAGCATCTTTTTTAATCCCAGCCCAACTCTGATCTATTTGCGATTTTGTCCAAGTTTGGATCTGACTTACTTCACCTTTAATATCATCAATTATAGAGCTAAAAAAATCACTAATGACTAATCCATAACTGGGTGTAGCTAGTAATAAACTTACTACAGTAGCAGAAAGTAGTACAGCAACTTTTTGACGATTCTTCATGGTTAAGCTACCTTTGTTTTTTGTAATTGAAACATCAGTTTTTTAGCTTCCTCAGATAATTCTTCTGACCGAATCATTTTGATATAATCCTCAGTAAACCTGACCATTCCTAACAAAGGATTATCTTGATAATTTTTCAGAAAAAGAGTCCGCAATTCTTGCTCATGGGGATTGTTGGCAACAGATGCCAGTAAACAGTGTGCAGGATAATAACGGCAGAAAGTGAGCTTACCGTTATCATCAAGCAACCATTGAGAGTAAATCCCCGATTTTTGAGGATAAAAAGCTTCTGTACTGTTAACCCGAATGATTTCGGCAGGATATTTAAATCTATCTATGAAGGGGTCTACTGCTGAGGTTTGTATCCTCCCGACTAATCTAGTCCCAATATTTGCAAAAATCTTAGATGCTGCCTTGCTTTGATAAATACTCTCTGGCTCTTGGGCAGATAGGATTACGCGAATTCCCGCTTTTGCACCATTTGCACACAATCTACCAATCAAATCTGCAATTGATTCAAATTGAAATAAGATTGGTGCTTCATCGAGGAAGAAGATACTGACTTTCGATGCTAACGCTCGTCTGAGTGCAGCAGCATAAGCGCTCAGAGCTAAGATGGCTGCATCCGCTTCACTTGATAAATTTCTTAATGCAAAAACAAGTAATTTTGCATCAGTTCTAAAACTAGAAGGGCGAGAAATTGACTGTCCAACTCTTGTGCTTAACCAGTAACTAAGTCTCAGTCGAATTTGTTCTAAAGCTGACATTATATCTCGACTGTTACTGGCAATAGAATCTAATTTAACAAAGGCTGGGGAACAGTATTTGTAAAAGTCTTGCAGTGTTGGAGTTTCTGTCCATGCCTTAGTTCCCACTCCTGATAAGAGCGCTAACTTATAGCGCATTTTGATTTCATCATCGTTGAAAAATATTTTTAATGTTAAAGCAATGATTGATTCAATATTGGTAATCATCCCAGGACTAACCCCAATCATGCTAGTTCCAATCACCATTGTCATTAACACTGATTTCAAAAACTCCTTGAAATCATTCAATCTTTCATTGATAATTTCTGGTTCTAACCCTTGCAAATTCGGTAACTCAAAAAGATTGTTGTATTCTTTAGAAATATCAAAGTAAGCCCCGTCTTTCCCCAACAAATTAGTGTAGTCAGTGAAGGTAGATGTACCATCTGGTTTGGGGTAATCTAAAGCGACAACTGGGATATCTTGGGCAAGTGCTGGTGTAAGAATTCCAGCCACCAGTACTGATTTCCCCGAACGAGTTGCACCGAAAACAGCTAGATTCTTGTGATTTTGGTACAAGTCTAGATATACAGGTGTTCCGCCCTCTTCTGCAATTAACTCAAACCCAGTCCGATCTCCTGTGGCTGTGCGAATCAAAGGCATCAGCCCTGGTGCTTCTGAACTAAAATATGGCAGTCTGCGGTTAAAAGGCTTGGTTAACAGTGGTTCCCAAACAAATGGACAACACTGCAACCATGTCTTCCAGGCGTATTCTATCTCCCGGTCAACTGCCGCCGGACGCAAGAAGTAACTCGCAAGGTAACGGCAAGCTTCATCTAAAGAGCGTGTTGATTGACGGTGTACCAGAAAAACTACAGCCGTGTGTACGACAACATTTCCTTTGTAAATCGTCTTTTGGGCTTCTACTGCTGACTCAATATTCAGTCCCGACTTGACATCAATATTACCTTTATCACTGGATAATGTCGTAGAAGTAATCGATTGTTTAGTTAGTCTTTGCAGATTAGTTTTTGTGATTCCTTGGTTAGCTTTCGTAACTTGACAGATGATTTCAGTATCGAAAATCCTATCTCTAGATATCAGTGACCAGAGATATCTTAGTTGTCCCTGTTCGTCTATCCAGCCCCCTGGTTTTTGACTAAAATTCAGCGCTCCAATATATTTATCTTGGATTTTTACCCATTGACGATCCAAAAATGGTAAAGACTGCTCATCTTCTAGTAAATGATGCCGGATGTGAAAATCACTTGTTTGGGTTTCAATTAGTCCATTTATTTCATCTATTTTTAAGGGATTTGGGATTGCTGTTGGTGGAGAATGGTTAAATTGCTGCCAGATTACCGTCCAGAGTTCTTCAGGACTCAAAGCTTTAATCCCTAATTTCATCTTATTACTAAGCAAATTCTCCCATGATTGAAAACCATCATTAAATGAATTTTGCAGAATATTTTCAATCTTGGTATTATTAATGTAGTGAATCTCTCCAGTGAATTTGTACCATAATTTCTCCAATTGTTTAATAATAGACTCAACAAAATCTTGATTTCGTGACTCATCAGAAGCAACAGTATAAGTACACCATAACCTCAAGAATTTGTTTTTTCGGATTCCACTTTTGGTTAATCCTTTTATTCGTAATCTCTCGCTACGAATCAAGAGTTTAAGTTGTTCGACTGAACAAGTATTCTCAATTTGCTTAAGTTCTTGTTGCCGTTCATAATCCGAAGTAAATGAACCAAAATGTATGGTCATTGATTCTTGCTCTGGGATTTCCTTAAGTCCGGCTTCTACACCCTCGAATATCGGTAATATTTGTTCATTGGCTAAATTCGGATGAATCCCTAAACAATCAAAACAAAATTTAATCTGAATAGATTCGCCTTTTTTGAGAATCAATGCACCTATGCCTTTTCTCCCGCCTAAATTCAAGTTGCAAATCCCTGCTAAATGAATAATGTCCTCAAAGGGAGTCAAGACTTTAGCAAACTCAATTTGCTCTTTTTCTAATTTTTTCTTACCTAATTTATCTGGATATTTAGATTGTTTCGGAGTTTTCATTATGAAGGTACAAATTATCTACGATTGGTGGATGATTCAAATTATTTACTGTTACAAAATAGGGAACTCTTAACTCTTAAGTGGGAACGGTAGAAAATGAGAAATTCAAGAAGAATTCAGGAGCAGAGCCGGAGATGCTACGAAGCACCGCTTTTTCGGTCTATTACATTCCTGAATTATGACCCAACTCTTGGAGAAGCTACGCCCTAAGCGTAGCTATGCCGTAGGCTTTACGACAAGCTCAGGACATCGCCCCTGACGGAGTGAATTTTGACTCTCAACCTACTTCTTTAATTCTGGGAATTCCTCTGTTGCCTGTTACCTATTCCCTTTTAATTCTGATTTTTGTATTCTTTTTCAATGTTTTAAAAGGCATATAACCTCTACTAATTCGTGGTACGCCGATAAATTTTCCCAAAAAATCTTTATTCGTAGAAACTACCCACCATGTTGCCCATCCCCAAGCAATACTTAATCCAGTTGCTAACCATCCAGCTTGAAATGTATAAGAAACAACAAATACATTCACTACTCCTATTACTGACCAAGGAAAAATTTGGTCGGCGGGAAATGGGCCTAATCTGGGTCTGTCTCCCAAAATTCTATTTACAGTCCGAAATTTATTTTCATTTTTCATGATCTCAAACTATTTCAGCATGAAAAGACTGTGTTAAATCAGTTATCAGTTATCACAGTTTCAGTCAAATAGTTTGACCCTAACTGTTACCTACTAATGAGTGAGAAATGGGGGACTCTGACGATGCAGATAAATACATCACTCTCTACTGATAACTGTTTACTGTTGGTTATGCCGCACCTCCACCAACAATCAAGCCAGTAACTAAATCTCCTACAAAAACTGAAAGGACAATAATTAATGGAGTTCTGGCTAATGTTTGCCAATCTTCATCGTTGCGGGCCGCTTGAACAACCCGGACTAGGCTGATGCCTACGTAGAGTAAGAACAGACCCCTTAATACGTTGAAGAACAATGCTACAACTGCTTGTGTTTGTCCGTTCCCAGCATTACCAAAGGTATTAGTCATCCAGGTTTGAGCAGTGTTAAAAAACTGTGCATCGGCTGGCGAGGAAGCAAAGTCAAGTAGACAAACAACCGTCAAAATCGTAAACAACACCGCATAAAGATTGACTCCATACTTGCGTTGTATCTGCTCAAAATTAGTCAACAGAGCTTGAGATTGCTTTGGTAGTGCTATAGCGATCGCCGTAGCAATCATCAATCCACCTAAGAGGATGTTATGGACTGACATCGACACAATCATTGCCGCACCCGTCGTTCCCATTAGCACTAGTGTGCTATTTGTTATCGTGCTGTTCTTTTTTCCTGAAGTCAGTACAGCAGCAGTATCGGTATTAACAAACCTTTCAGTCTCGTTGCCGTAAGTATGCATTTCGTTCTCCTAAAACGATACGCATATTATTCGAGTTTTCACCCACAAAACCTACAAACTAAAGTACTAAAAAAAACCGTACCTTTGCTTACATAGAATATTTAATACAATCTATTTCACAGTAAATATAGCAACTAGACTGCTTATATAGATGTTATAGCTGTTTATTATCAGTATTTTAAATTATATAGGTATACAATTTTGTATTCATTAAGAAAAATTAGAAAAATAAGCACCAGATAGCCTATTGACTTTTTTCCCTTTATTGGTTTTCTCATCAAGCAGGAGGGTGTGGGGTGGTGCGAATACGGTTCAGATAAGCATTTTTCACTTTCCTTGTGGTCTGGGGAATGGCTTTGCAGGTATTGGGTAAAGGATGTATCCAAAACCAATACCAATACCTTTCACCAAACCGTATTGGGGGTAGTGCGACTCGTTTGCGGTGAATTCATAACCGCTCCAACGGGGCTTGGTCAGTATGGAACCGGTAAAGGCTGGATGTCGAGCTTGTCGCCGACTTGAATTTTAACAGTACCAGAGGGCAGTTCTAAAACCTGAGTAGCAACACTGCCCCTGTAAATTGGACAAGGATTTTTTGCACAGGGTGGAGCGTTGTAAATCACCGTCGTCACCATACTATCCTTTATGAAAATGATGTCTAGGGGGATTTTTACTTGCTCCATCCAAAAGGGGACATTTTTGTATTCCTTGCCCAAATTAAACAACATCCCGCGATCGCCGGGCAAATGATTGCGAAACTTCAGCCCCTTCTCTAATTCAACAGGTGTGGTGGCTACTTCCAACTTGAATGTCCGCTGATTGTAGGTGAGCATCTGCTTTGTGGGTAAATGCTGGGGACGAGTTTGCAAGTAGACGATAGTTGATGAAGCGACAATTATTGATATTCCCGCAATTGGGCCAAGAATATTTAACAGTTTGTAAGCCGCAGCATATAAGTCGATTGTTGTGGGAATTTTGACTAATTGCATAATTTAACCAAAAATATTGACATTGCCGGCACTATATATACTTGAGTCAAGGGGACTGGACGGTAAACCTTGTAAATCAGCTTTGTTTCGCATACCCTCAATCCGTTCAGCTTCCCGGATTGCCAGAGGATTCATATTATTTCTCGCTGACAATAATGCTTCAAGTCTAATTTCTAGCGGCGGCAGTTCACCTATAGGTGGAACATCGTCTGTGAACATCAGGCAAAAAGTAGAGATAGCCGCCCTTTCCACAATTGCTTGGATTTCCGCACCCACACAGCGATGGGTCGCTTTGAGCAGTCTACGCCATTCTTCATCGCTGAACCCATCTCTATCACGGAACCGATAATCAAATCTAGCGAGATGAATTTTAAAAATCGAGTGTCGTTCCCCATTATTGGGTAAATCCACCTTAAAAATGTCGTCAAATCTCCCGCTTCTAGTCAGTTCTGGTGGTAGCCATTCAATGTTGTTGGCAGAAGCAATAATTAATACATCACTCTTTCTTTCCTGCATCCAGGTTAACAACATCCCTGCTAGTCTTCGGGACAAATCATCATTGAGAGTAAATCCCTTGTCAAAGTCGTCTAGGTATAGAATTACACGGTTAATCCTGTCTACTAGTGCCAGCAAGTTTTTTAGCTTGTACTCCGCCATGTTGCCGTAACTACGAAAACTGCCCCACTCTAAAACGATCATCGGAATCCCCAATCGCTGGGAGCAAGCTTTCGCTGAATGAGATTTACCTGTGCCTGGGGGCCCAATCAATAAAATACCTTTGGGTAGCCGAAGATTATATGCTTTAGCTAACGGCGTTAATAAGCGCTTATATGTCTTAAAAGATTCCTGCATCAAGTCCAGTCCGCCTACTTCAATTGCTGGGGGCTGGAGAAACTCAATATTGTAAACTCGCCTGAGCAGGTCAGTTTTGTAAAGAGAAAGTTTTTTTGTCAGTTCTTGGGCTTTGGTACAAGAAGCTGTAGCCCAACTAATCCCATACTCAATATCTGCTAAATACATCCCCACAGCAGCAAGGGCAATCTCATTAATTTCCTTTTCACTATAGTTTTTTGACAATACCCCTTGTAGATAATTGCTGATTTCTTCAACTGTTGGCAGTTCTTGTCTAATCATCGGCACAAATGCGGTAATTTCAGATGAAAGACTGGCGTTTGGCCCCAACAGGATAGCTGTTCTATTTGAGTTCCGGTTGTCAAGTTTCAGATTTATAAGGGCAGACTTAATCCATTCGGCGGTTAAGAAAAAATCCGGGTCAGTAGTTGAGTTTTCCAACCAAGGAAATATCCCCTCTAATATTAAAATGCCTTCTTTTTCAGTCGCTTTCCAAAATCGCAGGATCTCAAAGTAATCTTCGCGTTTATTTTTGGTCATCGGCTGATACTCTAGTACTTGTTGTAAAATCAAGTCCTGCCCATTAACCTCTAACTGATGTAGTTGATCGTCTGATAGTGTCCACAGATAGCATAAAACGTGCTTTTGTTGACATTCCCTAGCAATGCTTTTCAGTAGTCTTGCCCTTTCTTGCAGTGGAGCTTCTATCGCAATCAAAGGATTGTTTAGTTTTATCAGGTCAAATACTTGCTCTATCAGCGTAGTATTCATCAGTTTTTTTATTTGTTGGTCATCCTGATAATAAAAGTTGTAAAAAATTGTTTCCACAGACAAAAGTATTGAAAAATACAGTACTTTTACCTCTTGCTTTTTGACTACAATATGCCATTCTCTCTTAATTTATCCAACAGAATTAAGGAGTCAGGAGTCAGAATTCAGCAATGTTTTATGACCGAAAAAGCGGATAGCGCAGCGTTAGCGACGCAGGAGCGTCTGAATAATAGGATTTAAAACCCCCACCAAATCGTAGATTTGGTGGTCAACAAGACCTGCGCCGGTCTGAATCCCCGACTGATTGATTCTGACTCCTGTTAGCGGTAGCGGGGCGTTTAGCCCATTCTGACTTCTGAATTCTTCTTCAACCGCATTGTCTGAGTGAGCAATTTTACTTAAAATCAACGCTATATTATCAGAAAATTGCAATTAATATTAATATTTAAGTCTCAACTATTTTTTGTATTTAATATTTGCCATATTTATCTATAGATAAAATAAATATATTTAATAAATTGACTTTCAAACTTATTCATCTGTTAAGATATTGACAAAAAATTGTGCAAATTAGGTGTGCTTTTATGATATTCAATCTTAACAAAAACCGGATTTATGTACTTGCTTTACTGTTAAGTTTGGGAGTGTCTTCATGCCAATCACCAGAACAAAAAGCTGCTTCTGCTCAAAAAGCAGTAGAAGCAGAGCGAGAGCAAAAGTTCAAACAGTTTGTCGAGAGTACGCCTGATTTATACAAAGTAACTTGGAAAGTTTGTGGGAATGCTGGCGTAGATTTAAATAGAAAAATAAATTTGGGCTGTGATGAAACTAAAAATATTCCTACTCAAGGTTTCCAAACACCCATTTATGTATGGGGCCCTGCTGGAGAAATAAAGTTTATCACTAAGCCTAGCTTCTTTGCTGATATTTCATCGGACTCAACTCTTTTTGTCAAATCTAGGGGATGTCTTGCATCAGGTACTGCTAAACAAGAGCAATTATATGTTGTCAGAGAATTTCCACTAAAGAAAGGCAGTAATCCTCAACCTAAAGATGCGAAAATAGAAATCGTGCCAAAACAGGAAAAAGAGAATATATTGG
Organism: Nostoc sp. FACHB-133; assembly: GCF_014698055.1. Classification (NCBI taxonomy): domain Bacteria; kingdom Bacillati; phylum Cyanobacteriota; class Cyanophyceae; order Nostocales; family Nostocaceae; genus Nostoc; species Nostoc sp. FACHB-133. Next base: position 32 of record NZ_JACJSH010000078.1, on the reverse strand, counting down.
GAGATGCTGTCGCAAATGCACAAATAGAAAAT